>MTPE01000317.1 GCA_002011835.1 Desulfarculaceae bacterium JdFR-95
TTCCGCAACTTCGAGACCGTGGTGGAGCGCATCAAGGCCAACGGCCAGCACTTCCAGGGCACCATCTGCTACTCGCTCACCGAGCGCCTCATGGGCGGGCCGGTGTTCAACCTGCAATACTACCTGGACAAGGCCCGTCAGCTGGAGGAGATGGGCGCCGACAGCATCTGCATCAAGGACATGGCTGGGCTCTTGGCCCCCTACGACGCCTACGAGCTGATCAGCGCCCTCAAGAAACAGTGCAAGGTGCCCATCCACCTGCACAGCCACTACACCAGCGGCATGGCCTCCATGACCATGCTCAAGGCGGTGGAGGCCGGGGTGGACATCATCGACTGCTGCCTGGCGCCGTTCGCCCTGCGCACCAGCCATCCCGCGGTGGAGCCCATCATCGTGGCCCTGGAGGGCACCCCGCGCGACACCGGCCTGGACCTGAAGCTCATGCTGGAGATGGGCGAGGAGCTGGAGAAGATCGCGCCCAAGTACCGCGACTACTGGATGCCCACCAAGATGAGCGTGATCGACACCGGCGTCTTGGTGCACCAGGTGCCCGGGGGCATGATCAGCAACCTGATCAGCCAGCTCCGGGAGAACAAGGCCCTGCACCGCCTGCCCGAGGTGTATCAGGAGGTGGCGGTCACCCGCCGCGAGCTGGGCACCCCGCCCCTGGTCACCCCCACCAGCCAGATCGTGGGCGTGCAGGCGGTGCTCAACGTCCTGTTCGGCAAGTACAAGCTGGTGACCAACGAGACCAAGGGCCTGGTTTACGGCCTCTACGGCAAGACCCCCACCCCGGTGGACCCCGAGATCCGCAAGAAGGTGCTCAAGGGCTACAAGTATGGCACCGAGCCCTTCGAGGGCCGCCCCGCCGACATCCTGGAGCCGGAGATGGAGGCCGCCCGCCAGCGCGTGGCCGACATCCCCGGCGCGGACAAGTTCGACGTGATGACCGCGGCCATCTACGACATCACCGGTACCCAGTTCGTGCGCATCAAGCACGGCCTGGAGCCCATGCCCGAGTCCATGAAGCCCAAGACCCTGGAGGACGTGGCCGAGGAGGACCGCATCCTGGAGGAGTGCAAGAAACAGCTCCAGGAGAAGAAGCAGGCGGCCAAGAAGGACTAACCCCGGCCCGCCGCGAAGACGACTACAGGGTCCGCCCCCGAGCTCGAGGGGGCGGACCCTTTTCTGGTGGATGCCGGGGCCGGAGGGAAACCACGGCCGCCCGGCGCGCCTTGTCAAACCCCGCTCCTCTGCCGCACAATGGAAGCCAGGTTCGGTCTGAGGGACCTCTAATCCCAGCGAGGAGAGATTTGCGCCATGATCAGTGACAAGCTGCAAGAGGCCATCAACCGCCAGATCAACCGCGAGCTCTACAGCGCCTACCTCTACATGGCCATGGCCGCCTACTTCGACCACCTGTCCCTGCCCGGCTTCGCCCACTGGATGAAGGTGCAGGTGCAGGAGGAGATGGCCCACGCGCTCAAGCTATACAACTACCTCAACGAGCGCGGCGGGCGCGCGGTGATGGCCGAGATCGAGGCCCCGCCCGCCCGGTGGGACTCGCCCCTGGCCTGCTTCCAGGCGGTGCTGGAGCACGAGCAGAAGGTGACCGGCCTGATCAACGACCTGATGGACCTGGCCCTGGCCGAGCGCGACCACGCCACCAGCGGCTTCCTGCAGTGGTTCGTGGACGAACAGGTGGAGGAAGAGGCCAGCGTGGGCGAGGTCCTGAGCAAGCTCAAACTGGTGGAGAACACCGCCGGCGGCCTGTTCATGCTGGACCGCGAGCTGGCCGCGCGCACCTTCACCATGCCCGCGGGCGTGACCCTGTAGGCTGGCCGGCCGCTCTGGGGAAAGGGGGAGCCATGTTGCGTGCGTTTTGCCTGAGTCTGGCCCTGTGGACCCTGGCCCTGCCCGCGTGGGCGGCCGAGCCCGCACCCCTCAGCGAGGCCACCCAGGGCTGCCTGGAGTGCCACGCCGTGGTCACCCCCGGCATCGTGGCCGGCTGGCGCGCCAGCCGCATGGCCCGCACCACTCCGGCCCAGGCCCTGAAGCAGCCCCCAGAGCAGCGCCGCATCTCGGTGGACCAGCCGCCCGCCCGCCTGGCCAAGGTGGCGGTGGGCTGCGCCGAGTGCCACACCCTGCGGCCCAAGGCCCACGCCGATACCTTCGACCACGAGGGCTCTCCCGTACACGTGGTGGTCACCCCGGACGACTGCGCCACCTGCCACCCCACCGAACGCAAGCAGTTCGCCCGCAGCATCAAGGCCAAGGCGCGGGTGAACCTGCTGGGCAACCCCCTGTACATGGACATGGTGCGCCAGGTGGTGGGCCTGCCGCGGGTGGCCGGGACCAAGGTCCAGGCCGCCTCCCCCAGCTCGGCCGACCTGGCCGACTCCTGCCTCTACTGCCACGGCACCGAGGTCAAGGTGGTGGGCACCCGTAAGGTGGACAACGACCTGGGCGAGTTCGAGATCCCTAAGTTGGCCGGCTGGCCCAACCGCGGGGTGGGACGCCTCAACCCCGACCGCAGCCTGGGCTCGTGTACCGCCTGCCACACCCGCCACTGCTTCTCCATCGCCGTGGCCCGCAGCCCGGCGGCCTGCGTGCAGTGCCACAAGGGACCGGACGTGCCCGCCTACAAGGTGTATGCGGTCTCCAAACACGGCAACCTCTACACGGCCATGGGCAAGCACTGGGACCTGGAGGCCGTGCCCTGGAAGGTGGGCGAACACTTCCTGGCCCCCACCTGCGCCACCTGCCACATGAGCCTGCTGCAGGACCCGGAGGGGGAGGAGGAGATAGCCCCCCGCACCCACGCCCTGAGCGACCGCCTGTGGTGGCGCATCCTGGGGCTGATCTACTCCCACCCCCACCCCAAGGACCCGGACACCAGCCGCATCCGCAACGCCCAGCGCCTGCCCCTGCCCACCGGCCTGGAGGGCACCCCGGCCCGCCGCTTCCTCATCGACGCCGCAGAGCAGGCCCGCCGACAGGAGCGCATGGCCCGCATCTGCCGCGCCTGCCACAGCAGCCAGTGGGTGGCGGGACAGATGGCCCGCATGCGCCAGGTCAACACCAGCGCCGACGCCGCGGTGAAGGCGGCCACTCGTTTGATGCAGGAGGCCTGNCAGCGGGGCCTGGCCGCGGGCCCGCCCCAGGCCAGCCCCTTCGACGAGTACATCGAGCGCCTGTGGGTGGAGCAATGGNTGTTCTTCGCCAACTCGGTGAGGTACGCCACNGCCATGATGGGCGCCGACCTGGGCACCTTCGAGAACGGACGCTGGTACACTTCCAAGACCCTGCGGCAGATGGAGGACTGGCTGGCCGCGCGGGCTGCGGCGGTGAAGGCCGGGGCGGAAAAGGGGAAGTAGTAGCGCCGGGGTTCGGGCAGCGGCCCCGCCGCCGGTGTGGGATCGGTCCGATCCCACACCGGCGGC
>MTPE01000108.1 GCA_002011835.1 Desulfarculaceae bacterium JdFR-95
GGGGGGGGAAGGCAGAGGCGGGGCCGAGGCCTGAGAGCGTGGGCCATGGCCCTGGGGGGGCGGCGAGGTTTGAAGAGCCTTTGGGGTCGGGGCCGGGTGGGGGAGCGGCCGGTGATCCTGGCCCTGCCCCAGACCTACATGAACGCCAGCGGCGAGGCGGCCCGCGCCCTGTTGCGTTACTTCGATCTGGGCCCGGAGAGCCTGGTGGCGGTCCACGACGACCTGGACCTGCCCCTGGGACGGTTGAAGGTGGTGGTCAAGGGGGGCAGCGGGGGACACAAGGGGGTGGCCTCGCTGCAGGCCGAGCTGGGCACCGAGCGTTTCGTGCGCCTGAAGGTAGGCATCGGCCGGCCCGAGCAGGGAGAGAGCGTGGAAGACTACGTGCTGGGGCGGTTCTATCCTCACCAGCGCGAAAGGGTTGTCCAAATGGTCCACATGGCCGCAGATTGCCTGGAGGCGATCCTGGGCGAGGGCGCCCACGCGGCCATGCAGAAGTTCCACACAGCCCTTAAGGAGGAGGTAGAGGGGTAATGCAAGGTTTGACGGTATATGCGCCATACTTGGCCCTGTTGGGCTTGGTGATCGCGTACCTCATTTTCGGGTACGTAAAACGCCAGCCCAACGGAAACGAGACCATGCAGAAGCTGGAGCGGATGATCCACACCGGGGCCATGGCCTTCTTGAAGAAGGAATACTCGGTGCTGGTCATCTTCATTGCCTGCGTGTTCATCCTGTTGTGGCTGGTGGTGGACCGGCGCCTGGGTACCAGCGTGCCCTGGACCTCCATCTGCTTCGTGACCGGCGCCTTCTGCTCCATGTTCGCCGGTTACAGCGGCATGAGCGCCGCCACCAAGGGCAACAGCCGCACCGCCGAGGCGGCCAACAAGCACGGTCAGGCCCGGGCACTCAACGTGTCCTACTTCAGCGGCTCGGTGATGGGCCTGTCGGTGGCCAGCCTGGGCCTGCTGGGCGTGGGCTTCTGGTTCTACTTCTTCGGCGGTGATCCCAAGACCGCCACCTACATCAACGGCTTCGCCATGGGCGCCAGCTCCATCGCCCTGTTCGCTCGTGTGGGCGGCGGTGTGTACACCAAGGCCGCCGACGTGGGCGCCGACCTGGTGGGCAAGGTGGAGGCCGGCATCCCCGAGGACGACCCGCGCAACCCCGGCGTGATCGCCGACAACGTGGGCGACAACGTGGGCGACATCGCGGGCATGGGCGCCGACATCTTCGAGTCCTATGTGGGCTCCATCATCGCCACTATCGCCATCGCGGCCACGGCCAGCACCGGCTTGATCGCCAAGGTGGGTCTGGGTGGCGGCGAGATGTTGTCGGCCAAGCTGACCATGATGGCCTGTCCGGTGTTGGTGGTCATGGCGGGCCTGCTCGCCTCCTTCGTGGGCGTGTTCTCCATCAAGGTGTTCGAGAAGGGCTCGCCCCAGGGCGCCCTGCGCTACACCACCTTCGTGGCCGCGATCATCTTCGCCATCCTGTCCTACTTCATCGTCAAGGGCCTGGGCATGAACAGCGGTCCCTGGTGGGCCATCTTCAGCGGCCTGCTCTGCGGTATCGCCATCGGTCTGTTGGCCGAGTACTACACCAGCGGTCCGCCCATCCGCTACATCGCCGAGAACAGTGAGACCGGCGCCGCCACCGTGATCATCAGCGGTCTGGCCGTGGGCATGCGGTCCACCTACCTGCCCATCCTGGGCATCTGCGTGGCCACCTACATCGCCTACAAGGTCAGCGGCATCTACGGCATCGGCCTGAGCGCGGTGGGCATGCTGGCCACGGTGGGCGCCACCATGACTGTGGACGCCTACGGTCCCATCGCGGACAACGCCGGCGGCATCAGCGAGATGTCCGGCCTGGGGCCCGAGACCCGCAAGATCACCGACTCCCTGGACGCCCTGGGCAACACCACCGCGGCCATCGGTAAGGGCTTCGCCATCGGCTCCGCCGCCCTGACCGCCCTGGCCCTGTTCGTGGCCTTCACCCAGGCCGCGGGCCTCACCACCATCAACATCACCGATCCCCAGGTGGTGATCGGCGTGCTCATCGGCGGTATCGTGCCCATGCTGGCCGCGGCCATGACCATGACCAGCGTGGGTGAGGCCGCCTTCCAGATGGTGGAGGAGATCCGGCGCCAGTTCCGCGAGATCCCCGGCCTGCTGGAGGGCAAGGAGGGTGTGGAGCCCGATCCCGCCACCTGCGTGGAGATCGCCACCNCCGCGGCCATCAAGAAGATGCTGGCCCCCGGTCTGCTGGCGGTGCTCACCCCCGTGGCGGTGGGCTTCATCCTGGGNCCCACCGCCCTGGGCGGCACCCTGCTGGGCGCCACGGTGATGGGCGTGTTCCTGGCCCTGTTCATGGCCAACGGCGGCGGNGCCTGGGACAACGCCAAGAAGTACATCGAGGAGGGCCACTTCGGCGGCAAGGGTTCCGACAACCACAAGGCCGCGGTGGTGGGCGACACCGTGGGTGACCCCTTCAAGGACACCAGCGGTCCCTCCATGAACATCCTCATCAAGCTGATGAGCGTGGTGAGCCTGGTGCTGGCCCCGGTGCTGGCCGGCTACTCCGGCCTGCTCAACTAGGGCCGGGCTGACATAGCAAGGCCCAGGGGCCGGCCCCTTCTCCAAGGAGGGGGTCGGCCCCTTCTCCCCTGTCGTCGCCCCCTGGGGCGCCGTCCGGTTTTGCGATTGACAGGGGAGGTAAACATGATAAAATAGCAATTCAAGTGGGTTATCCAGACTCACACCCCAAAACTCATCGGCCCCGGGAGAACCCCATGTTCAAGGTGGGAGAGCTTGCTGTTTACCCCGCACACGGCGTGGGGGTGATCGAGTCCATCGAACAGAAGCAGATCAACGGCGAGACCCAGGACTTTTACATCCTCCGCATCCTGGACAACGACATGATCATCATGGTGCCCACGGCCAACGCCGAGGCGGTGGGCCTGCGCCCGGTCATGTCCCCCAAGGAGGTCAAGAAGGTCTACGAGATCCTCAAGGACCACGACGTGGTCATCGAGAACCAGACCTGGAACCGCCGCTACCGCGACTACATGAAGAAGATCAAGACCGGCTCTGCCTTCGAGGTGGCCCAGGTGCTGCGCGACTTGTTCCTCCTGCGCTTGGACAAGGAGCTGTCGTTCGGCGAGCGCAAGATGCTCGATACCGCCCGCAACCTCCTGGTCAAAGAGATCTCCATCGCCCGCCAGGCGTCGGAGGAGACCATCCAGGCCGAGGTGGAGAGCTTCTTCCACGCCTAGGCCTCTTGCCTAGCCTGCCAGGTTAGCCCGTCTCGGTGCAGCGGTGGAGGGCGATCGGGGGCGGCCGCCGTGGCAGGGTGATTGTGTGCGGTGCCCCGCCACCGAGTCGAGACGCCCCGGAATCGGTGGCAAGAGAGATCGGCAGAACGTGGTTCCT
>MTPE01000144.1 GCA_002011835.1 Desulfarculaceae bacterium JdFR-95
CTGCTGGGTGACGGGGAGATGCAGGAAGGCATGGTCTGGGAGGCGGCCATGGCCGCGGCCCACTTCCAGGTGGGCAACCTGGTGGCCATATGCGACAACAACGGCCTGCAGATCGACGGACCGGTGTCCCAGGTGATGAACATCGAGCCCCTGGCCGACAAATGGCGCGCCTTCGGCTGGCAGGTGCTGGCCTGTGACGGACACGACATGACCGCGCTGTTGGAGACCCTGGAGGCGGCCCGCGAGCATACTGCCGGCCCGGTGATGATCCTGGCCCGTACGGTCAAGGGCAAGGGAGTGTCCATCTTCGAGAACAAGGTCGAGTACCACGGCGTGGCCCCCACGGACGAGGAGCTGCGTCTGGCCTTGGCCGAGCTGGGGGAGGATTAGCCATGCCCGAGGAGATCGCCACCCGCGTGGCCTACGGCGAGGCCCTGTTGGAGCTGGGGCGCCGCAATCCCAAGGTGGTGGTCCTGGACGCCGACCTGTCCGGCTCCACCAAGACCAGCCTGTTCGCGCGCGAGTTCCCCGAGCGCTTCTTCAACCTGGGCGTGGCGGAGCAGAACCTGATGGGTGTGGCCGCGGGTCTGGCATTGGCCGGCTTTATCCCCTTCGCCTCCACCTTCGCCATCTTCGCCACCGGCCGGGCCTGGGAGGTGATCCGCCAGTCCATCGCCTACAGCGCGGCCAACGTCAAGATCGTGGCCAGCCACGGCGGTATCACCGTGGGGCCGGACGGCGGCAGCCACCAGGCCCTGGAGGACCTGGCCCTGATGCGCACCCTGCCCAACATGGTGGTGATCGTGCCTGCCGACGCGGTGGAGATGCGCGGCGCGGTGGAGGCGGTGGCCGAGGTGGAGGGGCCTTGCTACGTGCGGGGAGGACGGATCAAGTTTCCCGTGATCCACCCCCCGGACTATCGTTTCCGCGTGGGCAAGGGGGTGTGCCTGCGCGAGGGCAAGGACGTGACCCTGGCCGCCTGCGGGCTGATGGTGCACCAGGCCCTGGCCGCGGCCCGCGAGCTGGCGGCAGAGGGGATCAGCGCCGAGGTGCTCAACCTGGCCACGGTCAAGCCCCTGGACCAGGAGCTGGTGGCGGCCTCGGCGGCCAAGACCGGCTGCGTGGTCACCTGCGAGGAGCATTTGGTCTCCGGCGGCCTGGGCGGGGCCGTGGCCGAGGCCCTGGCCGAGAGCTGCCCCGTGCCCCTGGAGCGTATCGGGGTGCGCGACACCTTCGGTATCTCCGGCACCCCCCAGGAGCTGTTGGCCTACTTCGGCCTCACCCCCGCCGACATCAAGGCCGCGGCCCGTCGGGTCATGGAGCGCCGGGGCTAGGGGGCGGGGCCAAACCAGGGCCAGACCCTTCCTCCCCACCCGGACGAGGGCTTATAGTAGCGGCATGGTACGGTTGGAGAAGGTCACCAAGCTCTATCCCGGCCGCCGGCGTCCGGCCCTGGAGGACATATCCTTGCACGTGCCCCCGGGTCAGTTNCTCTACCTCACCGGGCCTTCGGGTGCGGGCAAGACCACCTTCTTGCGTCTGTTNTTCGGTGCCGCCCTGCCCACGCGGGGCCGGGTACGGGTGGGCGGGGCCGACCTGGGCCGCCTGCGCCCCAGCCAGATACCCCGCCTGCGCCGCCGCATCGGGGTGATCTTCCAGGACTTCAAGCTGGTGGGGCCCTTGAGCCTGTTCGAGAACGTGGCCTTGGCCCTGCGGGTGTCTGGGGTGCGGGGCCGGGAGCTGGGCCGGCGGGTGCTGGCCGCCCTGGAGGAGGTGGGCCTGGCCGAGGAGGCCTGGGTGCGGGCCGACACCCTCTCCGGGGGCGAGCAGCAGCGCGCGGCCATCGCCCGGGCCCTGGTCCACCGCCCGCCCCTGGTCTTGGCCGACGAGCCCACCGGCAACCTGGACCCGGACAACGCGCGCGAGGTGATGCGCCTGCTGGTGGCCGCCCACCGGCGCGGGGCCACGGTGATCGTGGCCACCCACGATCCGGGCCTGCTCTCCCTGGTGAGGGGGGCGCGGGTGGTGCGCCTGGTGGGGGGGCGGCTGGAGGAGCCGGCGTGAGGCGGGTGCCGCGGCGGGGGGCTCTGGTCCGGGCCCTGAGTCAGATGCGCCAGGACCTGTGGCTGCAGGGGGTGGCGGTCTCCAGCTTGGCCGTGGCCTTGGCCATCGTACTGGCCTACATGACCCTGTGCTACAACCTGCACCGGGCCCTGGCCAGCCTGAGCACCGGCGCGGCGGTGGTGCTGGCCCTGGAGGATGGGGTGAGCCCGCAGGCGGGCCGCAGCCTGGCGCGGCAGTTGGCTGCCGACGCCATGGTGGAGCGGGCGCGTTACGTGAGCAAGGACGAGGCGCTTCGCCGCTTCCGCCGGCAGTTGGGCCGGCACCGGGGGCTGCTGGAGGGCCTGCGGGGCAATCCCCTGCCCGCCACGGTGGAGTTGGTGCTGCGGCCGGGGGTGGACCCGGAGGCCGGGCTCACCGCCCGCCTGCGGGAGCTGCCCGGGGTGGCGGAGGTGGTCACCAGCCGGCCCTGGTTGCAGCGCCTGGAGCGGGCCGTGGGGGTGGGGCGCGAGTTGGCCGCGGCCCTGGGCCTGCTCCTGTTCCTGGGGGTGGTGCTGCTGGTGGCCAACACCGTGCGCCTGGCGGTGTACGTGCGGCGCGACCAGTTGGAGATCATGGACCTGGTGGGTGCCTCCACCGCCTACATGCGCCTGCCCTTCCTCCTGGAGAGCGTGATCCAGGCCCTTTTGGCCTCTGGCCTGGCCGTGGGCCTGGTGTGGGGGCTGATGGAGCTGTTGGCCACGCCTCTGGCCCTGCCCTTGGGGTTGGACCTGCGCCACTTCCTCGGCTTCCCGCCCCTGCTCATCCTGCCCCTGCTGGGTCTGGCGGTGCTGGCCGCCCTGGTGGGGGGCCTGTTGGGGGTGGGCCGGGCGCTCAGGCCGGAGCTGCTGTGAGCCGGGGGGTGGGTATGGTGCGTGGGGGATACCGGCTGCTGGCGGCGGTGTGGGCCGCGGTGCTGGTGGCGGCGTGGCCGGCGCCCTCCCCGGCCGAGTCGCCCCAGGCGGCCCGGGCCGAGCTGCGCCGACGCCTGGAGGAGGTGTGCGAGCGCCAGCAGAGTCTGGTGCGTACCCTGAAGGAGGCCCGGGCCGAGCTGCAGGCCCTGGAGGAGCGCCTGGCCGCGGGCCGCCGCCAGGAGGAATCCTTGGCCCGCCAGGCCGAGGCCACGCGGCTGAAGCTCACCGCGGTACGGGCCCAACTGGCCGGACTGGACGCCCTGACCCACCAGGCCGAGCGGGGCTACCGCCGGCGTCTGCGCGCGCTGTATCTCTACGGCCCGGAGGCCAGCCGCCACCTGTGGGCCACGGCGGCCGACTTCCGCGACGCCCTGGCCCGGCGCCAGGCCCTGACCCGGCTGCTGGAGGCCGACGCCC
>MTPE01000461.1 GCA_002011835.1 Desulfarculaceae bacterium JdFR-95
GGGAGCTGGTCCAGGGCGAGGGCGAAGCCGTGCCCCTGCGCGAGCTGGCGGAGCTGGTCTTCGGGGATCAGGCGGGCGACGACCACCAGAGCGCCATCCTGCGGGCCCTGTTCTACGACCGCCTCTACTTCCGCCTGGCCGGAGGCCAGTTCGTGCCCCTGACGCCGGAGCAACTGGAGCAGAAGCGCCGCCAGCGCGAACACGAGGCCGCCTACCGCGCCGAAGTGGACCGGGCCGTGGCCTGGCTCAAAGCCCTGCCCCCCGAGGGCCCTCCCCCCGAGCCCGCCCCCGAGGGTCTGCTGGAGCTGTTGCGCGAGTTGGTGGTGTTCGAGGACGAGGCGCCCCAGGCCAAGAAGGCCAAGGAGATCGTGGCCCTGGCCGAGCTGGGCGACCGGCGGCGCCTGTTCCAGCTCCTGGTGCGCCTGGGGGTGTTCCAGCCCCACGAGAACCTGTTCCTGCTGCGGGAGAGAGTGCCGGTGGCCTTCCCCCCCGAGGTGGAGGAGGAAGCCGCGGCCCTGGACCCCCGCCTGTCCCTGGACGACGGCCGCGAGGACCTGACCGGGCTGTTCACCTTCACCATCGACGGCGAGCTCACCGCCGACTTCGACGACGCGCTGTCCTTCGAGCCCGAGGCCGACGGCGGCGGCACCCTGGGGGTACACATCACCGACGCCGCGGCCCTGCTGCCCGAGGAAGGCCCCCTGGAGCTGGAGGCCCGCGAACGCGCCACCACCATATACCTGCCCGAGACCCGGGTGCCCATGCTGCCGCCGCGGCTCAGCGAGGACGCCCTGTCCCTGCGCCAGGGCGAGCTGCGCCCCGCGGTGAGCTGCCTGGCCCGCCTGGACGCAGAGGGGCACGTGCAGGAGTATCGCATCTGCCGCAGCCTTCTGAAGGTGGACCGGCGCCTGACCTACGAGGAGGCCGACGCCCTGCTGGAGAGCGACCCCCGCCTGAAGGCCCTGCACGCCATGTGCCTGGCCCTGCGCCGCCGNCGGGCCGAGGCCGGGGCNCACTTCCTGCCCCTGCCCGAGGTGGTGATCACGGTGGANGAACNGTTCCGGGTCAGCGTGCAGCGCATAGACCGCGACGGGCCCAGCCGGGAGATGGTGGCCGAGACCGCCATCCTGGCCAACTCCCTGTTCGGGCGCTTCCTGGCCGAGCGCGAGGTGCCGGCCCTGTTCCGCACCCAGGCCCCGCCCCGCGAGCCCATCGAGGAGGGCGACCCCAGCGAGGTGTTCATGCACTTCCGCCAGCGCCGCCTGCTCAACCGGGTGGAGCTGGCCACCACCCCGGGCCTGCACTCCAGCCTGGGGGTGGAGCACTACACCCACGCCACCTCGCCCATACGCCGCTACCTGGACCTGGTGATGCAGCGGCAACTGGTCCGGGTACTGACCGGCCGCGAGCCCTACTCTGCCCGCGAACTGGAGGAGATCGCCATGCAGGTGGAGCCCAACGTGCGCCGCGCCTTACGCGTGCGCCAGGCCCGCCAGCGCTATTGGCTGCTCTGCTGGCTGCAGCAACAGGGCGGGCGGCCCATCGAGGCCATCGTCATGGAGTATCAGACCCGGCGCTGGCAACTGCTCCTGCCCGAGATCATGCTGCTGACCACCGTGCCCAGCCAGCCGGGCCTGAGCCTGGAGCCGGGCCAGGTGGTGCAGGTGCGGGTGGAGAAAGTGGACCCCTTCTACGACCAGCTCCGGGTGAGCCTGGTCTGAGGCCGCCTCCGGCCCGCGGGCGCAAACAGAAGCCCTCCCCTCACGGCCTCGCCCTCGCACAGAGACCCACCGCAAAGGCAGGACGCCCGCGCCCGGAAGCGGCGGCAAGTGGCGGCCCGCGGCTCAATCCTGGGGCTGGTCCTGCGGCCGCAGGGTGAAGCGCCAGCGGCAGAAGTGGTCCGCCGGATGGGGGTCGGGCGGGGCGTAGAGGCACTCCACCTGGATGGCNGGGTCGATCTCCTCGGCGAAGCGGCCGAACTCGGCCAGGTGCATGGCCTTGCAGTCGTATTCGCCCAGGCCGCGGGCCAGGCGCGCGCTCTGGGGTGGGCAGTCGGCCACGGTGAGCAGCACCTCCCCGTCCCGCTCCTCGAACTGGTAGCCCACCAGGATGCACCAGGGGAAGAGCCGCTGCGCGCGCAGGAAACCCTCCAGGCCCCCCTCATTGATATGGAACCGGCGCTTGAGGTCGCGCGCGGCCAACTGGGCGGTCTTGCCCCACACGATCTCGTTGATGCGGCAGGCCTCCTGGTGTCCGTGGCGCTCCTCCACGTTGAGGAACCAGAAGGCGTCCATCACCCGGTAGTTGTGCAGGAGGAACTCCAGGTACTCCAGCAGGTCCTCCTTGCTCCAGTCCTGGAAATACTCGCGGTAGCCCATGTACTGCCTCCCCGGAATCACAGAAGGTTGGCGCCCTCCCTGCCTGTTATCACCATAGCAGGCTTGGGGCCTTGACGGAATGGGAGGCATGCCATAGATGTTTAGGGCCACGTGGTGCGAGTGGGACAGAACCGCGGTCGGTCGGCCGCGGAGGGGGGAGGCGAGCCAGCCCATGATCAACTCCATGAACGTGGCCTGGTGGGTGCGGCGCTGGGCCGAGCTGTGCCCGGACAAGCCGGCGCTCCACTTCCAGGGCCGGACCATCACCTATGCCGAGCTGTTCGCACGCAGCGAGGCGGTGGCCTGCTGGCTGCAGTCCCTGGGCCTGGAGAAGGGCGACCGGGTGGCGGTGTTGTTGGACAACTGCCCCGAGTTCATCGAGCTGTACCTGGCCTGCGCCCGCCTGGGGGTGATCTTCGTGCCCTTCAACTTCCGCCTGGCGCCGCCGGAGATCGACTACCTCCTGGGCAACTGCCGGCCGCGACTGTTCGTGTTCCGCGACCACCTGGCCGACAAGGTGGCGCCCTTGGACCTGGACGCCTACCGCCCTCCCATGACCGTGGCCGTGGTGGGCGACAAGGCGGGCGACCACCGCATCATCGACTACCGCCACCACACCCGGCGCTTCGCCGGCGAGCGCCCCTTCCTCAGCGCCTCCCTGGGTCCGGCCGACCCCGAGGAACCCCAGGTGATCATGTACACCTCCGGCACCACCGGACACCCCAAGGGCGCGGTGCTCACCTACAAGAAGACCTTCTTCAACTGCCTCAACGCCAACATCTTCTTCAAGGTGAACTACGACGACATCATGCTGGTGATCCTGCCCCTGTTCCATTCCGGGGGGCTGTTCATCCAGGCCACGCCCATGCTCTATCACGGGGGCACCATGGTGTTGCACCCGCGGTTCGACCCCGAGGCGGTCTTCCGCGACATGGCCCGCTTCCGGGTGAGCAAGTTCCTGGGGGTGCCCACGGTGTACCGGGCCCTGTTGGAGGTGCCACCGGCGCGGCGGGGGGACCTGAGCTCCCTCAAGGTGTGCGCCATCGGCGGG
>MTPE01000323.1 GCA_002011835.1 Desulfarculaceae bacterium JdFR-95
GGGGGCGACACCGCCGGCCCATTCTGACAGCTACCGCTGCCCAAGGGTCCGCAGTACCCTAATTCCTGGTTCGGGTACGGGAGTCCGGCGGATCTGGGTCGGCTACTGACACGGTTCGCATGCCCCACTACATCCGCGGCGATCCGCCGCCTGGAGGGCGGTTTCCAGTTTGCCCAGGACGAGGAGGGCGACGTTGGGGGCGGGTACTTGGGAGAGGATGGCAGCCAGGATTTGGTGGCGCAGTTCTTCGCCGCGGGCCAGGCGTTGGTGGCCAGCGGTGGTGATGTAGAGGCGGCGGGCGCGGGCGTCGGTGGGGTCGATTTGGCGTTTCAGCAGGCCGTCGCGGCTCAGTTCGGCCACCAGGGGCGAGAGGGCCTGGGGTCGTACCCCCAGGCGGAGGGCGGCTTCGGAGACGGTTATGCCATCGGCACTGGCCCGACCCACCACCTCCAGCAGGGCATAGGCCGGCACGCGCAGGCCTGCGGCGCGGGCGATGGTGGCACGCATTCGCTCCAGTCCCCGGGCCAGGTCTTCCAGGCGGGCCAACACCTCCTGGGCCTGGGCCTGGCGGGGGTCGTTGGTGGAGGTGGTGTCGGGCCCAGGTGGTGGCGCGCCTCCTGCGGGGGAGTGGTGTGGAAGGGGTGTGGCTTGGTCCACGGCTCGTCTCCGGCTAGGCTGGGAGATACGAAAGCGTCTTTGCTTTCTTTCCGGGCCGGGATCTGACTTGGACCCGGCGCCAGGTGACCCTAGGGGGCGGAGGCGAGGAGGAGGGATGAGGATCCCTTTTGGTCGAATGGGGGAAGACCGCCCCGGGTCTCCTACCGCAAAATTACGAATTTGGCTTACGTATGTCAAGGAAATATTCGCCGCTCGAGGTCTCCTTGTGGGCCACCAGGGGCCTCTCTGGCGAACGATTTTTTGTACTCGACTGATTTAAAAAGAAATTTTTACTAAAGCCCCAGGACGGCCCCAGGACCTTCCCAAAGCCTTTCCGACCCCTTCGCACCCCAAAAAACCCGCCCCCGACTCCCTCTGCCCCGCTGACCTCACCTTGGAGGTGACCGCACATCTACCCACCCCCTCCACAGGCCGGGATAAGCCCCACCTTCTACCGAGCGGGGCGGGGCAGCCTTGCCCGAGGGGCCAGGGCGGGAGGGCGGGTTCAGGGGCTGGTCTGGTGTGGTGTCAGGGGGGGTGTGGGGGTGGGCCGTGGTGATGATGGTGACAAACCAAAGACAAAGAAGATTACGTAAAAACATTTGGCTTTTTCTCTGGCCAGCCACGCTTGGCGGTGGCAGAGGCGCGCAAAGGGTGGCCCCAAAACAGGACCAAATACGATTTTTTAGTTTTTTCGCATTAATCCAAAAAAGTGCCCGAGCAAGCCCCCCTCCCCCTCCCAACGCCACCTCTCGCCCCCAGACCCCAGCTCCTCTTTACACCACCGGTCGCCTAAAGTATGCTTTAGCCGCATATTCCCACTCTATGGTAGGCAAGGCGAGCCGTCATGACTGCGCGCAAGGTCAACAATATCTTGGAGCTCGTGGGTGACACGCCCCTGGTCCGCATAAACCGCCTCAACCCCAACCCCAAGGTGGAAGTGTACGCCAAGCTGGAGTTCATGAACCCGGGGGGCTCGGTCAAGGATCGACCCGCCCTGCGCATGATNGAGGCGGCCGAGGCCAGCGGCGAGCTGACCAAGGACAAGATCGTNCTGGAGGCCACCAGCGGCAACACTGGCATCGGCCTGGCCATGGTCTGCGCGGTCAAGGGCTACCGCATGCTGTTCACCATGAGCGAGTCGGCCTCCCTGGAGCGGCGCAAGATCCTCAAGGCCTACGGCGCCGACATACTGCTCACCCCCGCCCACCTCTCCACCGACGGCGCCATCGAGGAGGCCTACCGCCTGGCGCGGGAAGAGCCGGACAAATACTTCCTGGTGGACCAGTTCAACAACGACAACAACTGGCGCAGCCACATGATGGACGGCACCGCGGGCGAGATCTGGGAGGCCACCGAGGGCAAGGTGGACGTGGTGGTGGCCACCATGGGCACCACCGGCACCCTCATGGGGCTCACCCGCGCCTTCCGCCAGATCGCCCCCCACGTCAAGGTGGTGGGGGTGGAGCCCTACAAGGGCCACAAGATCCAGGGCCTCAAGAACATGAAGGAATCCTACGCCCCGGGCATCTATCGCCCCAGCGAGGTGGCCCAGGTGATCAACATCGACGACGAGGCCGCCTATGAGACCGCCCGCCTCCTGGCCCGCGAGGAGGGCATCTTCGTAGGCATGAGCGCCGGGGCGGCCATGCGCGCGGCCCTGGACATCGCCGCCCAGATGGACCAGGGCGTGGTGGTGGCCATCTTGCCCGACGGCGGCGAACGCTACCTCTCCACCCCCCTGTTCGTCTCCGACAAGACCCCAGAGCCGCTCAAGTTCTACAACACCCTCTCCCGCCGCCTGGAGGACCTGGAGCCGGTGCGGCCCGGCATGGTGGGCATCTACGCCTGCGGCCCCAGCCTGGACGGCCCCCCCGACCTGGGCCTGTGCCGGCGTATGGTCTTCGCCGACCTGGTGCGGCGCTGGCTGGCCTTCCGCGGCTACGAGGTCAAACTGATCATCAACATCGCCGACATCGACGACCGTACCGTGGCCCAGTGCCTGGCCGAGGGCGCAGACCTCAAGGAGTTCACCGCCCGCTGGGAGAAGGCCTTCTTCGAAGACATGGCCAAACTCAAGGTGGCCCCGGCCCACGAATACCCCCGCGCCAGCCAACACGTGGGCGAGATGATCGAAATGACCCGGCGCCTGCTGGACAAGGGCCTGGCCTACGAGAAACTCCGCAGCGTCTACTTCAACATCAGCCGCTTCCCTCAATACGGCAAGCTCTCCGGGGTGGACCTGTCGGCCGCCCCCAACGGCAAGACCGTGGAGTTCGACTACTACGAAAAGGAAAACCCCCGCGACTTCACCCTGTTCAAACGCGCCACCCTGGCCGAACTCAAGGCCGGCATCTACTGGCAGACCCCCTGGGGAAACGTCCGCCCCGGCTGGCACGTGGAATGCGCCACCATGGCCACCAGCCACCTGGGCCAACCCTTCGACCTACACCTGGCCTCCACCGACCTGATCTTCCCCCACGGCGACAACGAAATCGCCATCGCCGAAGGACTCACCGGCACCCCCCTGGCCAAGATCTGGCTCCATACCGAGGTGGTCATGGCCGAGGGCAAAAAGGTCAGCCGCGCCCACGGCAACGACGTCACCTTCCGCGACCTGCTCGCCCGCGGCTACTCCCCCGAAGCCATCCGCTACTGGCTCATCTCACACCACTACCGCCGCGCACTCCACTGCAACGACCAGGAACTCACCGTCGCCGCCAAAGAGGTGCGCCGCCTCAACGAGTTCATCACCCGCCTGCGCGT
>MTPE01000322.1 GCA_002011835.1 Desulfarculaceae bacterium JdFR-95
AAGAAATCTGTCTGAGGGTAGGTTTCGGTCCGGCCCCGCCATAGGCTGGCGCCTCCGGCGGGGCCGGACCGAAACCTACCCGCCAACAGGATTTGAGGCCCATCCCCTGGACACCGGGGGGATAGTAAAGTCATCCCGGGCCAGCCCTGTCAAGGCTGGCCCCTGGCTGCCTTTTCCTCAGGCACCGCCTGCCTGGGTCTGCTCCTGCCAGCCTGCGGCCATGTCGGCCACGATCTCCCGGGCGGCGGCCCGGGGGTCCTGGGCGGCGCGGATGGGCCGGCCCACCACGATGTGCGAGGCCCCCGCGGCCATGGCCGCCGCCGGGGTGACCACCCGCTTCTGGTCGTGGGTCTCGGCGCCGGGGGGGCGGATGCCGGGGCAGACCACCAGCGCCTCCGGCCCCAACTGGCGGCGTACCGCCGCCGCCTCCCGCCCCGAGCACACCACCCCCGCACAGCCCGCGGCCATGGCCAGTTGCGCCCGGCGCAGGACCAGGGCGGCCGGGTCTTGCAGCTCCGGGGGGTAGCCCATCTCGGCCAGATCCTCCCCGCCCAGGCTGGTCAGCACCGTGACCCCCAACAGGCGGGTGCGGCCCAGATCCAGGCCCTGGAAGATGCCGGCCTGGTCGCAGTGGCAGGTGAGCAGCTCCACCCCCTGGGCCGCGGCGGCCTGGGCGGCGGCACGCATGGTGGCCGGGATGTCGTGCAGCTTCAGGTCCAGGAACAGGGCCTCGGCCCCGGCCCGGCGCAGGCGCTGCAGGATGGCCGGCCCCTGGCTCAAAAACAGCTCCAGGCCCACCTTGAACACTCCCACCTCCTGGTGCAGCAGGCGCACCAGCTCCTCGGCCGCCGCAGCACTGTCCACGTCCAGGGCCAGGATCAGGCGCGAGCGGGCGCGGCGCAACAGCTTCTCTCGCTGGGACACGTCACTTCCTTTGCTGGTTACAGGTCCAGGGTCTGGTACTCGCGGGCCAGGGCGGCGATCTCCCCGGCCTGGGCGAAGCTGAACAGGTCGCTCTTGCCCACGATCACGTGGTCCACCAGCTCCAGGCCCACCCCGGCACAGGCGTGGAAGAGCCGGCGGGTGAGGCGCCGGTCGTCGCGGCTGGGCCGGGCCGGGCCGCTGGGGTGGTTGTGGGCGCAGAACACGGCCGCGGCCCCAGCGGCCAGGGCCCGGGCCACCACCTCCCGGGGGTACACCGCGGCCTCGGTCAGGGTGCCGGCGCTGATGTCGGCCACCTCCAACACCCGGCGCTCGGTGTCCAGCAGGATCAGCTTGAACACCTCCCGCGTCAGGGGCCGCATCCACATCACCAGGTAGTCGCGGGCCTGGTCCGCATCCAGCAGCCGGCCCCGGTGTACCAGCTTGTCCTCCAGGTAGCGCCGGGCCACCGCCGGCACCAGCTTCAGGCCCAGCACGTTCTTGGGGCCGATGCCCTTGATACGGGCCAGCTCCGAGGGCGGCGCGTCCAACACCGCCTGCAGGCTGCCCAGCTCCCGCAGCAGCGCCCGGGCCTGCTGCTTGCAGTCCCGCCGCGGCGTGGCCAGGGTGAGCAGGAGCTCCAGCACCTCCTCGTCGGTGAACTTGGCCAGGCCGTGGGCCAGGAACTTCTCCCGCAGCCGCGCGCGGTGACCCGCGCCGGGGTGATCGCGGCCGGCCGTCACGCCCACACCCCGGCTATGGCGTGGCCGCAGCCCGGGCAGGCGCCGCCGGCCAGCTCCACCCGGCCCACGCTGAACAGCCGCCGCGGGATCACCACCCGCCCGCAGCCCGGACAGCGGGTGGACTCGGTGGCGTGGCCGGGGGCGTTGCCCGTGTAGAGGTACTCCAGACCCGCCTCGCGGCCGATCTCCAGGGCCCGCTCCAGGGCCGAGGTGGGGGTGGGGCCGGGTCCGCGGCCGCGGTAGCGGTAGCGGGGGGTGTAGGCGCTGACGTGCCAGGGCACCTGGGGCGAGAGCTCTCCGGCGATGAACCCGGCCAACTCCCGCAGCTCGGCGGGGTCGTCGTTCTTGCCCGGGATGAGCAGGGTGGTCACCTCCAGCCAGATGCCCGCGGCGTGCATGCGTTTCAGGGTGTCCAGCACCGGCTGCAGGCGGGCCTTGCACTCCTCTTTGTAGAACCGATCGTTGAAGGCCTTCAGGTCCACGTTGGCTGCGTCCAACAACCCCTGGCAGGCCTCCACGCACTCGGCGCTCTGGTAGCCGTTGGTCACGAACACGTTCTTGAGCCCGGCCTGGTGGGCCAGCTTCATGCAGTCGTAGGCGTACTCGAAATACACCGTGGGCTCGGTGTAGGTGTAGGCGATGCTGGCACAGCCGGTGAGCTGGGCCTGGCGCACGATCTCCGCCGGCGCCACCGGCGAGCCGTCCCAGGCCCCGCCCGGGATCTTCTGCNTGGCCACGCCGCCCTCGCGCAGGTACTGGCTGATGTCCCAGTTCTGGCAGAAGCCGCACTGGAAGTTGCAGCCCACGGTGGCGATGGAGTAGGAGAGCGTGCCGGGCAGGAAGTGGAACAGGGGCTTCTTCTCGATGGGGTCGGCGTTGCCGCTGATGGGCTTGCCGTACACCAGGCTGTAGAGCCGCCCCCCCTGGTTCTGGCGCACCAGGCAGATGCCCCGGCCCCCCTCCTTGATCACGCAGCCGTGCGCGCACAGACGGCAGCGGACCTTGTCTCCCTCCAGACGCTCGTAGAGCATGGCCTCGTGCATGGCCCACCTCCTCTGGACCAGCTTAGCCTTGGCCCGCGGCTGGTTCAAGTCCGCCCCCTCTCCCCCCTGGCGGAAGGCGCGGTTGTGTGGTAATAAGCCATGCTTAATTTCGGGGGGCTAGAGGCGCGGCCCGACTAGGCCGAAAGGGCTTGACACAATATCTTGTGGGCCTATAATGGGCCAGGCACTACGGGATGGGGAGACGAGGCCATGCACGCCTGGCAGGTGAAAGTCTGCAAGACCTGCTCTCACTGGTCGGAGGCCATCAAGGGCCAGTGTGCCCTGAGCAGCAAGGCCTGCGGCCAGTTCTACCGCTGCCCCCGCTGGGAGCCCTGGGTGGAGGGGGCGCGCAGCCGCACCCGGAACTGAATCCACCGCCGGTAAGCAAGCAGCTCAAGGATTACCTTCCCGGTCGGCATCAGGGTCGGGAGGGGAGGGCTTTTTGTGGCTCATCCGGTAAATGGCTGGGTGACAGGCACGTTGGGATTACGGCCCAGGCCGTCGGGACAGGGGTTGGGATGATATTTCGTCGTCTTTGCGAGGAAAATGACATGGTTTCTCACTTGGACCACGACCGAGATACCCAGGCCCTGAATCCGTCTCGTATCCCTTCTCATGTCATTTTCCTCGCAAAGACGAGCACACGATCTTCTTCATCCCGGGCCGGCCCTGTCAAGGCTGGCCCCTGGCCACCCTATGGGCTATGGCCTTGACAG
>MTPE01000181.1 GCA_002011835.1 Desulfarculaceae bacterium JdFR-95
GGCGGGGGGCAGGCAGGGGGCGGGGGGCAGATAGGTGGCAAGGGGCTGGGACAGGGGTGGGCAGCCGGGCTACAGGAGGCCGGGCCGAGACACGGGGGTGCCGGGGCGGCGGGGGGGGGAAAGAGTTCTGTCCGCGTGCGACGCAGAGGTATGGATTAGAATAGAAGGCAAGGCCGGGACGGCGTGGCCCGGCAGTCGATAATGCTGCCCCCTGCTTCAAGGAGGTACTGTGGGCGAGAAGGATATGGATATCGTCCTGGTCCGCAAGTCGGGGCCGGTGCAGTCCATGAAGTTCAAGCCCTGGTGGATATATTTCCTCTTTCTGGTCTTGATGCTCATGCTGGCCGGGCTGGGGGCGGGCTCCTATCTGCTCTATCATCAGCAGCAGGCGCTCAAGGCCATTGCCGAGGACACCCGCCTGCTCATGCTGCGGGCCGAGCGCCTGGAGGCGCTGGTGCAGGAGCAGGAGACCCGGGCTCTGTTGGCCCAGCAGGCCGAGCAGGAACGCGCCCATGCCCAGGCCGTGGCCGCGGCCAAGAAGGGTCGGGCGGCAGAGGAGAAGAAGCCCGCGGCCGAGGCCGGGGCCAAGCCTGCCGCAGCCGAGTCCAAACCCAAGCCCGAGGCCAAGCCGGAGACGCGGCAGGCTGCGGCCCACGACTTGCCCCCAGAGCCCACCTCTTCGGACCTGGTGGGGGTGAAGCTGGTCAGGGTGCGGCGCCAGGGCTCGGAGCTGAAGGTGATCTTCGACGTGACCAACCGGCGCGAACCCGCAACCCCTGCAGTGGGCTACGTCACTGTGGTGCTGCGGGCCCAACGGGCCGGCCGTCCCTGGATCGAGGCCTGGCCCCCCATGCGGCTCACCCCCCTGGGCCGGCCCATCAACTACCGCCGGGGCACGCCGTTTTCCGTGCAGCGCTATCGCCGGCTCAAGGCCAACTTCGCCATCGGGGACAAGGTGTTCGAGCGCTTGGAGTTCCTGGTGTATTCCCGGGAGGGAGAACTCCTGCTGGTCTCCCGGCGGGACCTCACTCCCCAGGGTGAGCCCAAACCGGCTGGAGACAACGGGTGACAAGAGGGGAGGCTATGCCACGCCTTGCCGCCTTGGCTCTGGTGCTGGCCGCTTGGTCCCTGGCCGCCGCTCCCGTCCCCGCCGAGATCAAACGCCCCAGTCGCCAGCACCTGGTCTATTTCGCCAACACCCCCGACGAGCTCAACGTATATCGCATCTACGGCGCCCAGGACGGCAAGACCCTGATGATCATCGGCGGCATACAGGGTGACGAGCCCGGGGGATTCCTCTCCGCCGACCTGTATGCCGACATCTCCCTGGCCAAGGGCAACATCATCGTGGTGCCCCGGGCCAACTTCTACTCCATCATCCTCAACCAGCGCGGCCCGGACGGGGACATGAACCGCCAGTTCGGCGACCCGGTCACCGCCCGGCGCCAGAAGAAGATCGTCAAGATACTCAAGGCCCTCATCGCCGAGAGCGACCTGTTGCTCAATCTGCACGACGGCTCCGGCTTCTTCCGCCCCCGCTGGGAAGGCCCCATGGCCAACCCCCGCCGCTACGGCCAGAGCCTCATCGCCGACACCGACCGCTACCGCTGTCCCGACGGCCGCATCCTGGACCTGAAGGCCATGGCCGAGCGCGTCCTGGCCAAGGTCAACCCCCGCATCAAGAACCCCCGCTACCGCCTGCGCTTCAACAACCACCGCACCGCCGCCCCGGACTCCCTGCACAAGGAACAGCGCCGCAGCGCCACCTTCTACGCCCTCACCCAGCACCACATCCCCGCCTTCGGGGTGGAGACCTCCAAAAGCCTGCCCAGCACCGCCATGAAGATCCGCCACCACGCCCTGGTGATAAACGCCTTCATGGAGGAGTTGGGCATCGTGCCCGAAAACCCACCCGCCCGCCTGGAGCCGCCCCGCCTGCGGTATCTGGTGATCAGCGTCAACGACCAGCTCCCCGTGGTGGTCTCCAAGGGCGGGACCCTCACCGTGCGGCCCGGAGACGTGGTCAACGTGCTGCACATCGAGGCCAACTACGAACGAGGACTCACCTGCGACCTGCTGGGCATGGGCTCGGTCAACGACCTGCGCCAGCCCTTCCGTATCACCCGCTCCACCCGGGTGGTGGTGCGCAAGGACCACCAGCGCATCGGCACCGTGCGTATCCAGGTGGCCCGCGGACCCAGACCCTTCACCACCGTGCGCTCCACCATCCTTTACTTCCTGGTGGAGGTGGAGGGCCAGCGCCGGGTGATCGCCGACGGCGAACGCCTGCAGGTGGTGGCCGGCGACCGCCTGCGCCTGGTGGACGTACTCACCAACCTGCCCAACCAGCAGGACCTGCAGGTGAACTTCAAGGGCTTCGTGCCTGCGGGCGGCGGCCCCAACCAGGGGGAGGACCGCGGCCACACCATCAACACCGCCACCGATCTCATGCCGCGCTACTCCCGCTGCCGCAAACCCAGCCGGCCCCAGGGCGTGGCCTGCTACCAGGTGGTGGCCTCCCTGCGCGGACGGGTGGTGGGGCGCATGACCGTGGAGGTGGTGCCCGCGCGGCTGGACTATCTGGTGCTCAAGCGCTCCTCGGGACACAAACTGGTCTATCACAACGGCGAGACCGTGCGTGCCCGGCCCGGCGAGCACCTGGAAGTGGTGGACCTGAAGACCAACGTGCGCCCGGACGAACGCCTGCACCTGGCCCTGGATGGCCGGGGCAAACGCCTGCCCCTGAGCGGACGCCGCATAGAGCTGGGGCCCAGGCTGTGGCGCCGCCTCTCTGCCCGGGGCGGTGGAGAGGTGCGCTTGGTGGTCCTGCGCGAAAAGCAGGCCATAGGCCACGTCAGGCTGCAGATCGGAGGTCGTTAGAGGTGGGGGAGAACCGTTTCACCGTATTGGCCAGCGGCACCTTCGTGCGCGGCGACCTGTTCAGTGAGGATACCCTGATCATCGAGGGCGGCGTGGAAGGCAACATCGTGGGCGCCCGGGTGATCGTCAAGGCCCGCGGCTGGGTCCACGGCGACGTCACCTGCCGCGCACTGTCCATCGAACCCGGCGGGGTGGTGGACGGCGCGGTCAAGGTCTCCACCCAACCCAGCCTGCCCCCAGGACAGGCTCAACCCGAAGGCCTGCCCCCAGGGGAGGAAGACCCCCCAGCCCTCACCATGAGCTCTCCAGGAGCCGAACATGAAAACCAGGAGGAATGACCCCGGTCCCAGCCACATCACCCTGGCCCTGGTGATAGGCCTGCTGCTCACCCTGGGGGCATGTGCTGGTGGAAGCCCGGAAAAGGCCGTCCCTCCCCCGGGACCGGACCCCTACGGCCTCAACGCCGCCCTGTGGCTCACCGCCAGCCGCTGCGACCCCGACAACCTGGAGAAACTCATCCAGGCCGGCGCCGACGTCAACT
>MTPE01000039.1 GCA_002011835.1 Desulfarculaceae bacterium JdFR-95
CCGGGCCGCAAATTACGCCCACAGCTTCCCATTGCTGTCCTCGCTGAGGGAGTTGCCCTCCCGCCCCGTGGCGTGCTGGAGGGCGGGAAACCGCCATGGTCCATTCCTCTTTCAGGGACGCCGCCCGGAGGAAGAAATGGCGGTAAGATGGCCCGCTCCCCGGACCACGGTCCCCTGCCCGCCGCGCTACAGGGATGGTGGCGACACCGCCGGCCCCCAGGACACATCTTGTTGCCCGGGTCCGCAGTACCCTAATTCCTGGTCCGGGTATGGGAGTCTGGCGACCCCGAGTCGGCTACTGACACGGCTCGCATGCCGCACGCCATCTGCGGCGATCCGCCGCCGGTGATCTGCCGCCGGGGGCTGGTGCCGATGGGTAAAGTGGCGTTGGCGGCGAGGCGGGCTTCTTGACCCCGGCCTGTTGCCTGGGTTGATGTACCCTAGTTCCCGATTCGGGCGTGGGAGTCCGGCGACTCCGAGCCGGCTACTGACACGATCTGCGTGCCGCACTACATCAGCCGTGATCCACGGCCCGCGGCGTGGTAGAGGTGGGTGATGTCGCGTACCAGGCGTTCCTTGCCGTGGTTGCGATGTACGTACTCGCGTAGTGCTTGGCCCAGGGCCTGGGCCTGGCTGGGGTGATCCAGGAGCCAGGCCAAGGCTGCCGCCAGGCCTTCGGCGTCCCCGCTGGCGGTGCCCAGACCGCGCTGGTGGCGGTGGAAGCGGCCCAGGTCTTCCTTCCGCGGGCCCAGCAGGTCGGGGACGCCTCCCACTTCGGTGGCCACCACCGGCAGCCCGCAGGCTCCGGCCTCCAGGATGGACAGGGGTGTGCCTTCGTTGAGGCTGGTGAGCATCAGGACGTCCAGGCCGGGGAAGAAGCGCTGGGGGTCGTTGCGGTTGCCGGTGAATACCACCTTGCCCTTCAGGCCCAACACCCGGGCCTGGGTGGAGAGCAGGGCCATGTCTGCCGCCGCCCCACCGCCGATGAGTACGAAGCGGCAGCGGGCATAGAGCTCCGGGCGAGAGCGCTTGAGGCGGGCGGCGGCCTCCAGGAACAGGCCATAATTCTTGACCGGCGCCACCCGGCCCACTGCCCCCACCAGGACCTCGTCGTCGGCCGCGCCCAGTTCGGCCCGGAAGGCGGCGCGGCCCTCTTGGGGCTGGGCATAGACATCCAGGTCCAGGCCCAGGGGCACTATTACGTACTGCTCAGGCCGGCCCACGCGGTAGGTGTGGCAGATTTCTTGGAACTGTCCCGGGCTGATGGCCACGATACGCCAGGTGGCATGTCGGGCCAGGGTGCGCTCCAGGAACAGGAACAGGCGGGTCTTGATGGGTCCGAAGTAGCCGTGGAAGGTGTGGCCGTGGAAGGTATGCACCGCTTTGGGCACCGGCCACCCCCGCAGCTGTGCCCAGGGTCTATAGGCCAGCAAGGCCATCCGGCCCAGGAAGCCGGCCTTGGCCGTGTGGGTGGCCAGGATGTGGGGACGCACCCGGGCCAGCCAGGCCCAGATCCGGGCCAGGGCCACCAAGTCGCGCACGGGGTGGATCTCCCGCCGCAGCTCTGGCACCACTGTGAAGCGGATACCCCGGGCGGCCAGCTCCGGCCCCAGGTCGTCCTCTCCCTCGGCCACCCGGCCGGTGACCAGCCGTTGGGGAAACTCGTCCCCAGGCAGGCCCTCCATGAGCCAAGCCACGTGCTTGGCCGGACCCCCCACGTTGAGGCGGGTTATCAGACGCAGTACGCGAAAGGTTTGCTTGCCTTCCACCGTCAGTCCTCGACGATGCCGAACAAGAGGTTGGTAAAGCGTCGCTGTACCGCCGGTTCCACCTCGCGGCCGATACGGGCCATGAACAAGTTCTCGGGCCGCAGGCACACGTTGGGTTCGTTGGTGGGATATTGCCGAAACCCCAGGGGCTGCAGCAGGTGGATTATGGTGTCGCGGTATTCTTGCACGCTCTTTTTGGTATAGTCCAGGTCCCAATGCCAGGAATAGGCCACGATGTAGAGTATGCGCCGTTCGTTCTCCGGCTCCAGGCAGACCTCCTCCAGCATGGGTTTCATCAGGCCCAAATCCCGCCAACCCCGGGCGTTCTCCCCGAACACCTCGAACATGATGGGGGGCTTGAGTCTGGCCCAGCGTTCCTCGGGAGGGGGAGGCCGCCGCACACAATAGCCTACGATGGTCTTTCCCTGGTATATGCCCAGACACAGATTGGCCTTGGGGTCCAAGGCCTGTTCGGCCAGACTTTCTTTGTTGGTGAGTATGGAGCGGTAAGAGGAAAACTTGCCGATGCCGGGGTCCAGCTCCCAGGACTCCAGTTGCTCCGGCTGCACGTAGGAGATTATCTCCACCGCGCCGCGAGGGGTCTGAATGATCCTGGTTGGCTGTTCGCTGCCCATATGATCTGCCTTGGTCCAGTCCCAGGGGACTAGAAGTCGTCATACCCGCGGTGGATGCGCTTGACCATGAATACCAGGTCGTAGCGGTTTCCCCTGCGGTCGCGGATGTAGTCGGGCAGCACCGCCTGGGGAAAGAAGTCCAGCTTCTCGGCCGCNCGTATGGCCTGATCCTCCACTCCCCGGATCAGCTCGGCCACCAACAGCGACAAGCCCAGGTCCAGCCCCAGGTGCACCAGGTCCAACAGCAGATAGGTCCCCAAGCGGCGGCGGCGGTAGGCAGGATCCAGGATCAGGCGCAGGCGCCCGATGTGTCCGCGGGCGCCGGGAAAGTGGCGGTACATGGTGGCCTTGGCCACGATGCGCTCATGGGCGTTCACGGCCACGATGGGCAACACCAGGCGGGGATCGTAGTGGAGAATACACTCGCGCACCACCTGGGGGTCGCTCACATCATGCCAGAGATACCAGCGCTCGTCCTCCGGCAGCCGGCGGTAGAAGTCCAACAGCTCCTTCTCGTCCCGCTCCGAGTCCAGGAGCCGCAGCCATACCTCCTCTCCGTCCTTCAACACCAATGGGCGCGGATAGCCGTGTTTGGCCGTGGGCATGGGTCCCTCCCTCCGTACAGGCTCACCTCTAGGGGTATGCCCCAACCACCCCCCTGTCAAGGCGGTGGATCACCGCCGATGTAGCGGGGCATGCGAACCGTGTCAATAGCCGACTCGGAGTCGCCGGACTCCCACGCCCGGATCGGGAATTAGGGTACTGCGGACCCAGGCAACGGGCGGTGTCAAGAAAGGCCCGCCTCGTGGCCAACGTCTCCCGTGCCCCGGGCGACAAGATGTGTCCTGGGGGCCGGCGGTGTCGCCACCGTCCCTGTAGCGTGGCGGGCAAGGGGGCGTGGGTCCGGGGAGCGGGCCATCCTGCCGCCGGTTACTTTTCCGGGCGGCATCCCCAAAAAGAGGAGTGTCCCATCGCAGTTTCCCGCCCTCCCGCCCCGCGGCGTGCTGGAACCA
>MTPE01000038.1 GCA_002011835.1 Desulfarculaceae bacterium JdFR-95
AGGCGCTGTATGTGGGCCGAGGCGCGCAGGTCTTCCAGGAAGCGCTGCACCAGGCGCCGGCGCTTGGCCGCCAGCAGTTGCTGGCGCACCTTGGGCCGCATCTCGGCGATCTGCTCCTGGCTGGGCGGCTTGCGGGCCAGCACCGCGGCGGCGGCGAAGGCATCACCCACCTCCACCGGCTCCTCCAGCAGGGGGTGGGTGGCGGGACGCAGGAACAGGGCCTCCACCAGGCGGGCCGAGCCGGTGAGTTTGGGGATGCCCTGGCCGCGCTCCAGCCAGTCGGTGGTGTGGGCGCCCGGGGTGGCGGCCAGGGCCGCGGCGGGGTTTTTGTCCTGGGCCAGTTTGTGCAGCAGGGCCGCGGCGGCCTGTCGCGCGGCGTTACGCGCCTTTTCCTCCCGCACGGCCAGGCGTACTTCTTCCTCCACGTCCTTCAGGGGGCGCACGCTCTCGGGGACGATCCTCTCCAGCACCGCCACCACGCTGCCCTGGTCGTACTGCATCACGGGCAGCACCTGGCCGGGCTTCATGTCTTCCACCGCCTGGGCCAGGCCCTTGAGTCCGGGCAGGCCGGGGATGGGCTGGCCCAGGGGGAGGGGTTCGGTCTGTTCCAGGCTGAGCTTGTGCTGGCGGGCGTAGTCCTGCAGGGCCTTGAGGCCGCCGGTGGCCACNTGGTCGAAGGCGCGTTCGGCCGCGGCGGCGGCNAGGTCGCGGGCNTGGCGCTCCACCAGGCGCTGGCGGATCTCGCCGCGCACCTCTTCCAGGGGAGTGATGGAGGCCTGCTGGTGGTCTTCCACCTTGACCACGTGCCAGCCGAAGCGGGTGCGCACCAGGCCCACCTCACCCGGTTTGAGGCGGAAGGCCAGCTTTTCGAAGGGCTCCACCATCTGTCCCCGGGTGAAGTAGCCCAGATCCCCGCCGGTGGCGGCGGTGGGCCCTTGGGAGTATTTCTTGGCCAGGGCGGCGAAGTCGGCGCCGGGCTTTCGCGCCAGGGCCAGGATCTTCTCCGCCTTTTCCTTGGCTGCGGCCACCTCGGCCGGTTTGGCATCGGCGGGCAGCTTGATCAGGATGTGGCGGGCGTGCACCCGTTCGGGCTTGGCGTAGCGGGCCTGGTCCAGTTCGTAGGCGTCGCGGATGTCCTCGGGCCGTACCTCCACCTGGTCGCGGTAGCGGGCCAGGGGGAAGGTGATGTAACGCAGGACCAGTTTCTCCGGCACCAGGAAGCGGGAGCGGTGCTTTTGATACCAGGCGCGGATCTCCTCGGGGCTGGCCTTCTGTTGGCGCAGGAAGTCATCCGTGGGAAAGAGCTTGTAGGTGGCTTTGATACGGGTGAGCCGGCGGATGATCTCCTGGTCCACCTCCAGGGGTGAGACCTGGGCCGCGCCGGCCACCAGCAGGGACAGCTTCTCCATGAGGATCTGGCCCTGTTGCATGACCTCGAACTGTTCGGGGGTCAGGCGGCTGCGGGCCAGGACGCGGCGGTAGAGGTCCAGGTCGAAGCGCCCGTTGCGCTGGAAGGCGGGGTAGAAGGCCACGCGCTGGGCCACCTCGCTGGGGCTGACCACCACGCCCATGCGGCGGGCGGCCTGGAACAACAGCACGCGGTCCACCAGGCGGTTGACGGCCTGCTGTTTCAGGTTGAGCAGGGGAGCCAGGCGGTCGAACTGGCGGCCCAGTTGCTGGCGGGTCTGTTCGGTGAGGCGGGCCAGCTCCTCGCGCAGTTGGGTCATGGTGATGGGCTCGTCGTTGACCTTGAGGGCCACTTCCTTGGCGCTGCCGTAGTAGGAATACACCCCGAAGGACAGGGCGAAGGCCAGGGCGATGGCGCCCAGGACGATCTTGATGATCCAGCTCCCTGCGTGCTTTCGCATCAGCTCCAGCATGTGCTACCTCTCGCCTGGTGGCAGGCTCTATAATGGAGTCGGGTAACCCGACCGTCGCGTCAGTGAAACTAAATAAGTAGCACGGCACCTGGGTGGCGTCAATTTCGGCTCTACGGCGGTGGGGGAGGGGCTTGACCCTGGAAGGTGAGGCCGTCACCATAAGAGCCCTGGCAGGATTCCCGCGAGGATCTGGCGATGATCGGGTTGCGAAGACCTTCCCAGAGTTCCTCTGCCGCCCGGGTGGGTCTGCGCCTGGTGGCCGAGGCCACGGGCCGTCCCCTGACTTCGCGGGTGGAGGTGGGGGTCAAGGCGCTCAGTCGCAAGGGGGCGGTGTTGTGGCTGCCCAGTCCCTTCATCGACGGCTGCCACGTGCTGATGGACGTGCACAACATCACCCCCAAGCTGCTGGAGGTGTTCATTCCCGGCGAGAATCCCGAGACCCACCCCGATCTGGTGCTGTTGGGGCGTATCGTGTCCTACCGTCAGGATGAGAGTTGTCAGCCGCCCCGGTTCGTGGTGGAGGTGGCCTGGGTGGAGCGTCCCGATGCCGGCGGCGACCAGGGCCGGGCCCTCAAGCGGCTGATACGTCTGATCAAGCAGGGTGGCGCCCTGGCCCTGGGAGGTCTGTGGTGAGCCGGGCGGGGTGGTGGGCGGTTTGGGTGGCGGTGTGCCTGGCCTTGGGAGCGCCGGCCTGGGCTGGGCCGCCGGTGCAGGAGATCACCTGGCGGGTGTTGGACAGCCGCGACCGGCCCGTGGCCGGGGCGGAGGTGCGCCTCACCCCGCGGGCGGGCCGGCCGCAGGGCAGGGGCCCCTGGCGTACCGACGCCCGGGGTGAGCTGCGCCTGGTCTGGTTGCCCCAGGTGGTGGACCAGGCCCAGGGCCGCGGCATTCGGGACAAGCTGGTGGAGCTGGTCACCCGCCTGGACTATCGGGTGGAGAAGCAGGGATATTTTCCGGCCCTGGGCGGGGTGGAGGACATCACCCGCCAGCGGCGTATGGCCTCGTCCGAGCTGGCCGATCTGGGGCTCGAGCGTCCGCCGCGGCCGTTGGTGGAGACCGTGGTGCTGCGGCGGCGGGGAGAGGCCCTGGGGGGGGAGTTGGCCGGCCGGGGCGAGGACGACCCGGTGGTGCGGCGGCTGTTGGCCTTCTACCAGGAGATCACCCCGGTGGCCCGGCACCTGGGCGTGGTCTGGGCCTGGCCGGGGTTCGTGTTGCGGAGAGGGGAGTTGCACCTGCGTTTCCGCTGGCAGGGGGCACCCTGGGTGGGGCTGGCCCTGGCGCCGCTGCAGACGCGGGTGGCCTTGAGCGCGGGGGTACCGCTATTGCTGGCCGCGGGCCAGGATCTGCTGCCGTTGGCCGGCCTGGGGCGGCTGGGAGTGGAGGTGGTCTGCGAGGTCAGCCCTGCGGACGACCCCCACGCCCTGCCCCGGGAGGTGGCGGTGGTGGTGGCGGCCCCGGTGGAGGCGGTGGAGCGTCTGGCCCGGGGAGAGGTGAGTGCGGACCGTTTTCTGGAGCGGCACCCGCCGCGGCTGCGC
>MTPE01000255.1 GCA_002011835.1 Desulfarculaceae bacterium JdFR-95
CTGCTTCGCGGTGGGCGGCGCTGAGGCTGAAGCGCAGGCGGCTCATCCCCGGCGGCACCGTGGGGGGGCGTATGGCGGGCACGAACACGCCGCGGCGCAGCAGGGCCCGCGACAGGGCCAGGGCCCGCTCCGCGCTGCCCACCACCACCGGCACGATGGGCCCCTGGCCGGGCAGCGGCCCCAGGCCCAGCTCCTCCAGGCGCCGACGGAGTTGCGCGGCCAGGGCGTGCAGCCGATCACGCCGCCAGGGTTCGTCCACCAGCACCCGCAGGCCCTCGCGCGCCGCGGCCACCTGGGCCGGGGGCGGTGCGGTGCTGTAGAGCAGGGGGCGCGCCCGGCTGACCAGGGTGTGGATCACCTCCGGGGCGGCGGCCACGAAGCCGCCCTGGCCGCCCAGGGCCTTGGAGAAGGTGCCCACCTGCACGATGTCCGGGGCCGCCTCCAGGCCGAAGTGTTCCAGGCTGCCCCGGCCGCTGGCCCCCCACACCCCGGTGGCGTGGGCGTCGTCCACCACCAGCAGGGCGCCGGCCGCCCGGGCGGCCTCCAGCAGCTCCGGCAGAGGAGCCAGGTCGCCGTCCATGGAGAACACCCCGTCGGTGACCAGAAGCTTCAGACGACCCTCGCCCTCGCGCAGGAGGCGGGCCGCGGCCGCGGCGTCACCGTGGGGATACACCGCCACCCGCGCTCGCGACAGGCGGCAGGCGTCCACGATGCTGGCGTGGTTGAGCTGGTCGCTCACCACCAGGTCGCCGGGGCCGGCCAGGGCGGTGATCACGGCCAGGTTGGTCATGTAGCCGGTGGCCAGGTAGAGGGCCGCGTCGGTGTGCTTGAAGGCGGCGATCTCCTCCTCCAGGGCGGTGTGGCCGCTGCGGGTGCCCGAGACCAGGCGGCTGGCCCCGCTGCCTGCGCCCTCGCCCAGCAGGGCGTCGCGCGCCGCCCCCACCAGGCGGGGGTGGCCGGCCAGTCCCAGGTAGTCGTTGCTGGCCATGACCAGCACCGGCCGGCCCTCCAGCTCCAGCCAGGGACCGGGCCCCGCCCCCAGGGTGACCAGGCGCCGCCGCAGGCCCGCCGCCTCCAGCTCCTCCAGGCCTTGCCGCAGCCGTTCCAGGGCCGGATGCGCCGCCACGGCTAGCCTCCGGTCACCTCGACGATGGCCCGGTGCACGCCCCGGAGCAGGTGGGCGATCTCCTCCTCGCTGCTGGCCAGGGGCGGCATCAGCACCACGGTGTCGCCCAGGGGGCGGATGATGATCCCGTGCTTGCGCGCGGCCATGATCACCTGGTGCCCCATGCGCGCCTCCACGGGATAGGGCTGGTCCGCGGCCGGGTCGGCGGCCAGCTCGATGCCGCACATCATGCCCTCCTGGCGCACCTCCACCACGTGGGGCAGNNGGGCCATCTCGGCCAGGCCCGCGGACAACTGCTCGATGCGCGCGGGCAGGCGCTCCAAGAGGCGGTCCTCGGCCAGCAGGCGCAGGTTGGCCAGGGCCGCGGCGCAGGCCAGGGGATTGCCGGTGTAGGTGTGGCCGTGGAAGAAGGTCTTGAACTCGTGGAACTCGCCCAGGAAGGCCTGGTAGACGCGCTCGCTGGTGAGGGTAGCGGCCNGGGGCAGCACCCCGCCGGTGAGCCCCTTGCCCACGGCCATCAGGTCCGGCTCCACCCCTTCGCGCTGGCAGGCGAACATGGCCCCGGTGCGGCCGAAGCCGGTGGCCACCTCGTCGGCGATGAACAGCACCTGGTGGCGGCAGCAGATCTCCCACAGGCGGCGCAGGTAGCCCGGCGGCTGCACGATCATGCCCGCCGCACCCTGTACTCGCGGCTCCACGATGAGGGCGCAGATCTCGTCGGCGTGCTCGGCCAGCAGCGGCTCCAAGGCCTGGGCGCAGGCCAGGTCGCACTCCGGGTGGCGCAGGCCCAGGCTGCAGCGGCGGCAGTGGGGCTGGGGCAGGCGGTGCACCGGGAACAAGAGCGGCCGGTACACCTGGTGGAACAGCTCGATGCCGCCCACGCTCACCGCGCCCAGGGTATCGCCGTGGTAGGCCCCGGCCAGGGCCACGAAGGTCTTCTTCTCCGGCCGGCCGCTCTGCTGCCAGAACTGGTAGGCGATCTTGAGCGCGATCTCCACCGCGGCCGACCCGCACTCGGAATAGAAGCAACGCGTCAGCCCGGCCGGGGCCAGCTCCACCAGCTCCGCGGCCAGGCGCGCGGCCGGCGGGTGGGTCAGCCCCAGCAGGGTGCTGTGGTCCAGCTCCTCCAACTGCTCGCGGATGGCGCGGTTGATCACCGGGTGGTTGTGGCCGTGAACCGTGACCCACAGGGAGCTCACCCCGTCGAAGTAGCGCCGGCCCTGGGCGTCGTAGAGCCAGTTGCCCTCGGCGCGGGTGATCACCAAGGGCGGCTCGTCGGGCCACAGCTTCATCTGGGTGAAAGGATGCCACAGGCAGCGTATGTCCTGCTCCAGGATCTGCTGGTACTCGGACATGGATTCCCCCCTGATCTGGTTCAGGCCCGCAGCAGGCGCAGGCCCAGGGCCTGGATGTCGGCGGTGTCCTGTTCGGGCTCGCGGCCGCTGGTGGTGAGGTAGTCTCCGGTCATGGTGGCGTTGGCCCCGGCCAGGTACATGAGCGGGGCCAGGCGGCCCAACACCTGCTGCCGGCCGCCGCAGGTGCGCAGGCTGGCCCGGGGCACGCAGAGCCGGAACACCGCCACCGCGGCCAGGGCCTGCAGCGGGCTCAGCGGGGACAGGTGCTCCAGGCGCGTGCCCGGGATGGGGTTGAGGAAGTTGAGCGGCAGGCTCTCCGGGGCGATCTCGGCGATGGTCAGGGCCAGCTCGGCCCGTTGCTCCGGGGTCTCGCCCATGCCCACGATGCCGCCCACGCATACCTCTATGCCCGCCTCCCGCGCCGCAGCCACCGTGTCCAGGCGCGCCTGGAAGCTGTGGGTGGTGCAGATGCGAGGGAAGAAGGAGGGGCCGGCCTCCAGGTTGTGGTGGTAGCGCACGAACCCGGCCGAGGCCAGACGCCGGGCCTGCTGCGGGGTGAGCAGGCCCAACGAGGCGCAGGGCAGCACCCCCGCCTCCTCGCGCAGGCGCTCGCCGGTGCGGCAGATCAGGTCCAGCTCCCGGCCCGAGGGACAGGCCCGGCCGCTGGTCACCAGGGAGAAGCGGCGTACGCCGTCGCGGGCCGCGGCCTTGCCCCGCGCCACCATCTCCTCCACCGNNAGCANAGGATACACCTGGGCCTGGGTGCGGTGGTGCTTGCTCTGGGCGCAGAAGGCGCAGTCCTCGCTGCAGCGGCCGGAGCGGGCGTTGACGATGGCGCACAGCTCCACCTCCGGGCCGTGCACCGCCTGCCGCACCCGGCTGGCCGCGGCCATGAGCAGGGCCAGCTCGTCCAACCCCACCGGCTCC
>MTPE01000324.1 GCA_002011835.1 Desulfarculaceae bacterium JdFR-95
GGCGGGCGATGGCCTGGGTGTAGTCGGAGGGGAACTCGGCCAGGGCCAGACCGGCGCGGTGGACCGCGTCGGCCGCCACCACCGCGTGTCCGCCCGAGCGGCTGATCACCGCCAGGCGGCGGCCGCGCATGGGCGGCAGGGTCAGGCCCTTGACCACCTGGATGCACTCGCTCACCCCCCGCACCCGGATGGCGCCGGCCTGGGCCAGGGCCGCCTCCACCACCTGGTCGTCGTTGGCCAGGGCCGCGGTGTGGCTGCGGGCGATGGCGTTGCTGGCCGGGGCGATGTTGGCCTTGTGTACCACCACCGGCTTGGGACAGGCCCGGATCAGCTCGTACAGGCGCCGCCCCTGGGGGATGGACTCCAGGTAGAGCAGGATCACCTCGGTCTGGGGGTCTTCGGCCAGGTAGGCCAACAGGTCGTTCTCGTCCACGTTCTGCTTGTTGCCCACGCTGACGAACTTGGCCAGGCCCACCCGCTCCAGGCCCAGGGCGTGCAGGTAGGTGAGGCCCACCCCGCCGCTCTGGGCGACGATGGACACCCCGCCGCGGCGCGGCACCTTGGGAATGAGGGGAAAGGGCACGGCCAGGCCGCTGTCGGTGCAGACCACGCCGATACAGTTGGGCCCGATGAAGCGTATGTCGTATTCCCTGGCGGCCTCCTCCAGCTCTGCAGCCAGGGAGTCGCGTTCATCGCCCAGCTCGCGGAAGCCGCCCGACTCCACGATCAGGCGGCGTACGCCCCGCCGGCCGCAGGCCCGCACGATCTCCGGCACCGTGGCCGCGGGGGTGAGGATCACGGCCAGCTCCGGGGTCTGGGGCAGCTCCTCCAGGCTGCGATACACTTTGCGGCCGTGCCACTCGCCTCCCCGGGGCGAGACCTGATAGATGGGCCCGGCGAAGCCGAAGGCCTCCAGGTTGCGCACGATGTTCTTGGCCAGGTTGCCAGGACGGGCGGACACGCCCACTACCGCCACGGAAGCCGGATAGAAGAACTGCCGCATGGACTCTCCTCGCTGGTTGCCGCCTCCAGGCGATGCGCACCACACGGAGGCGGACACAGGGGGTGTAAGCACAGGCTCGGGGATGAGACCTCAGCTGCGTATTAGGGGGATGATAGCTTGTTTTGGGGAAAAAGACGATATTTCCTTACTTGGCCCGCCCGAAGGCGCACTGGCAGACACCACAGGGGCGTTCACCCAGGGGGCCGAATCTGTTATGTTGCCTATTCACAGGCCCCCGCGGCGAGGGTAGTAGAGTACGTATCCTTGGGCCAGGGCCTGGTGTCGCTCCAGGGCGATCTGGCGCAGGGTGTCGAAGAACTCCTGCAGGTCGGCCAGGGGCGCCACCCGGCGGGCGAAGTGATGGGGGTCGCGGGCGTCCTCGTTAAGGGGCAGCATGAAGCGCTGGGCTCCACCGCGCCAGCGCAGGCCCAGCCGCGCGCTCAGGGCCTCCACCTCCTGGTACACGCGCCGGATCAGGTCGGTACGCAGGATGGCGCAGGGGGTATTGAGCAAGGCCTCCATGAGCGCGGCCAGGTAGCCTACGTCCTGGAGGGCGGCCTCGTCTTCGCGGTGGCGCAGAAGGGCCAGAGCGGTGTAGTGTAGCCCCCCGTCCAGGACGAAGCCGGCCGGCATCTGGCCCGAGGGGTCCTTGCCCTGGGCCTGACACTCGGCGCGGTAGTCCTCCCACACCGCAGCCGACTGCAGGTGCACCTGGATCACGTGCGGCGTGCGCCAGAAACCCCAGCGCATGCGGATGGGACGGTCACAGATCACGTGCTCCCAACCCCCAGAGCCGCCCGAAGGTGGAGTAGGGAAGTCGATCACCTGGCTCACGGGACTCCTCACCGTTCAGGGTGGCGAGTGATATAGACTGACTCCATGTGCTTGAAGCCTAGCAGAAGCGCGAGCGCAGGCAAAGCCCTGCTGTGGCCGGCGGCCCTGTGCCTGGCCGTGCTCGTATCCGCTCTCCCCGTCCGGGCTGCAGGNGTGCCCAGNCTGTTCGCACCCCTGGTGGCGGAGCTGACCCAGCGGGGCGTGCCCCGGGCCCAGGCCACTCGCCTGCTCCGCGACCGCCGCCTGCGCTTCGAAGGCAGGCTCCTGGCACGCTTGCTGGCCACCCCCGAACACCGCCTGGACTACGCCCAGTTCCTCTCCCCCGCCAGCCTGAAACGGGCCCGCCGCTTCCTGGCCACCCACCGCCGTCACCTACAACGAATCCAGCGCCAGACCGGCGTGCCGCCGACAGTGGTGGTGGCCATCCTGGCGGTGGAGTCGCGCCTGGGCGCCTACCAGGGCCGCTGGCGGGTGTTCAACGTCCTGGCCAGCCAGGCGGTGCTGGACACCGCCGCCGGCCGCCGCGCCCTGGCTCGCTTCTGGCCGGCCAAGCGCCGCCGCGAGCTGGACCGCCCGGCCACCCGCCGCCGCCTGGCCCGGCGTGCGGTCTGGGCCCGCGAGGAGCTGGCCGCCTTGGTCCACCTGGCCCGGCGACACCGACTTTCGCCTTACGCCTACCGCGGCTCGGCCGCCGGCGCCCTGGGCATGTGCCAGTTCGTGCCCTCCTCCGTACTCAAGCACGCGGCCGACGGCGACCGCGACGGCAGGATAGACCTGGCCCGGCCCCCGGACGCCATGGCCAGCGTGGCCCGCTACCTGGCCGCCCACGGCTGGCGGTCCGGCCTGAGCCGCGCCCAGCAGGAGCAGGTGCTCATGTCCTACAACCGCAGCCGGCCCTACGTGCGTACCGTGCTGGCCCTGGCCCGGAGGCTGAAGTGAGCCCGGCGGTGGTGGCAGAGGTATGGCCCTCGGCCGCAGCGCGGGACCAGGCCCTCTGGCGCCGCACGCGTGAGGCTCCCGGCGGCCTGCTCCTGGTTCCTCCCGCCTTCACCCTGGAGCAGCTTTTGGCCGTGCTCACCCGCGGCCTGGGCCCACCCCACCGCCCCCAACCCCTGGAGCCACTGGCCGGAGCTCTGCTGGTGCAGGGCCTGCTGGAAGACTCCGAGGCCGCCGCCCGCGTCTACGCCGGCCTGGCCGCCGGACGCCGCCTGCCCGTACGCCTGTGGCGCCTGCTGGTGGAGGTCAAGGCCGCCGGCCTGGACCACCAGGCGGTGGCCGAACTGGCCCGGCGGGAGGCGAGCCCCGGCTTGGCCGGCCTGGCCGCCCTGCTGCAGTCCTACGAGGCCGCCCTGGACCGCCTGGGCCTGGCCGACCAAGCCGACCAGCTCGCCGCCCTGGAGCAGCTCCTGGCCCGGGGAGAACGCCCCGCCCCTGCCCGCTCCTGGCAGGGACTGGCAGTCCACGGCGTACTCTGGCTGCGGGCCCTGGACCAGCGCCTGCTCACCGCCCTGGCCGGGATGATGCCGGTGCGGGTGGAGATGACCCTCACCCC
>MTPE01000460.1 GCA_002011835.1 Desulfarculaceae bacterium JdFR-95
TCCCTACTTCTGGGGCTTGGGCATGACCGCCTCGAAGGTCTCCTCGTCGGCCACGGCGCCCTTGGCGATGAGCTGACGGAACTTGATGAAGTCGATGGTGTCCTTGCCGGTGATCTTCTTGGTGTTGAAGGCGCCGAAGCCCAGGAAGGCCTCGTAGTTCATGTTGACCATCAGCCAGTGCCGGTTGGGCAGCTTCATCTGGTCCCAGAAGAACTTCTTCTTGGCCCGGATGCCGTCGATGGACTTCATGGCGCAGCCGGGGAAGAGGTTGGCGAAGGTCCAGATGATCTTGTTCACCTCCAGGTCCAGGAGCGAGGGATCCTTGGGCAGCTCCTTGACCATGGCCTTGGCTTCCTTGAGCTTCTCCTTGTCCTTGATGTACTCGCCGTAGACGATCTCGCCGTCTTCCACGTAGCGGTCGGTGATCACCATGGGGTTGCGCACCCACTTGTCACCGTCCTTGAGGATGGGCACCACCTTGGAGATGAGGTTCTTGGCCCTCATCTTGTAGGCGCTCCACAGCTCGCAGGAGACGCAGTTCCACATAGCGTCTTCCATGTTGAGCATCCAGGGCAGGAAGTCGGTGGAGCCGCCGTCCGGGGCCGAGCCGTGGCGGGCGCCGGCCTGGCCGAAGATGGCCAGGTCCTGGGCCACGGCCAGGTCGCAGGCCATGCCGATCTCCTGGCCGCCGGCCACGCGCATGCCGTTGACGCGGCAGATGGTGGGCTTCTTGCACATCAGGATGGAGTCCACCATCTCGTTGAACAGGTCCATATACTCGCCGTACTCGTGGGGCCGCTTGCTGTAGTACTCGCTGTACTCCTTGGTGTTGCCCCCGGTGCAGAAGGCGTCGTAGCCGGTGCCGGTGAACACCACCGCCACCACCGAACGGTCACCGCTGGCCGCGCGGAAACCCGCGATCACGCCCTTGACCATGGTGGTGGTGTAGGAGTTGTACTGCCGGGGGTTGTTCAGCCGTACCTCGGCCACGTACAGATCGGGAATCTCCTCCCCGGTGTAGGGATTCACCAGGGGCTTCTTGGTGTAGACCACACAGGGGGCGTCGTCGTCGGTGCCCCAGTAGCGGCCCTGCACCATGTCCTCCTCGAACAGGAGGTGGTTCTTCAGGTCGTTCTGTCTGGGCATCCAGTCCAGGGACATCTTCTCCTCCTTGCTCTCACCGGTTTTCGGGTTCCTCCGGGCTCCCCCGATCCCCCAACGGGGGTGTTCAAGCTCTCAATCCCCTTAGAAGTCGGGCTCCAGCACCTGGCGCCGGTCGAACATGCCCGCGTGCTGCTGCTCGAACACCTCCTGGATCTGGCTCATGGGCTTGGTCTCCAGGAAGGGCTCGATCTGGATGCGGCCGTCCTGGACCATCTCCAGCACGTTTTTGTAATACTTGGGCAGGCAGCCCCAGGTGCCGATGATCTCGGCGTCGAAGGCCATCAGGCGGCTGATCATGTAGGTGTTCTTCTGCAGGCCGAAGCCCACCACGATCAACTTGCCCAGGAAGGACAGCAGGGCCAAGGCGATCTCCTGGCCCCCGGCGGTGCCGGTGCACTCGAAAATCTTCCACCACACGTTCTTGGGCACCCCCGCCTCCTTGCAGATGGCGTCGAACTCGGCCTTGACCTGCTTTACGTCCTTGTCCTTGCTGTTGATGATGTAGTCGGCCCCATACTTGAGGGCGCGCTCCAGCTTGGCCTGGTTGCGGGCGATGCCGATCACCACCTTGGCCCCCAGGGCCTTGGCCACCTGGGCCATGTACACCCCCACGCCGCCGGTCACGCCCACGATCACCACCAGGTCACCCTCCTGCAGATCGGCCCGCATGGCCGCCTGGTAGGGCGTGGTGGCGGCGTCGGCCACCACCGCGTAGTGACTCAGGGGGAACTTCAGCTCGTCGATCACGCACAGGTCCTGGGCCGGCACCGGGATGTGGCTGGAGAAGCCGCCGTAGATGCCCAGGGAGTTGCCCGGCATCTTCTGCTTCAGACAACGGTTGCCCCGGCCGCGGGCGCAGATGTCGCAGTTGTTGCAGGGCATCACCGCCGGCACGATCACGTGCTTGCCCACCAGATCGTCGGGACCGGCCACCACGGTGCCGCTGATCTCGTGCCCCAGGGTCAAGGGCGGCTTGGACACCGTGGGCACCCCGTCGTAGAAATAGCTCAGGTCGGTGTGGCACACGCCGCAGCCGGCCACCTCCACCAGGGCCTCGCCCTCCTGCAGCTCCGGCACAGGTATGCTGGTGCGCTCCAGCTTGCCCGGCGAGTCCTTGGTCGTGGGCTGCACCATCTGCCAGGTCTCGATCTTGTCAGGAATACCAGCCATCTTCCCCTCCAAAAAGGCTTGCTTGGGGTTTGCCGCCTCTAAACCATCCCGTAGCCACCGTCCACGCAGAACAGCTGGCCGGTGATGTAGTTGGCCTCCTCCGAGGCCAGAAACACGAACATGGGCGTGATGTCCTCCAGCTCCGCAAACCGCTTGAGCAGGATGCGGTTCATGTAGATCTCCTTGAGCTTGGGATCGGTGCGGATCTTCTCGGTCATGTCCGTGGCCACTATCCCCAGGGAGATCACGTTGCAACACACGCCGTAACGCGCCATCTCGCGGGCGATGGACTTGGTCAGGCTGATTACCCCGCCCTTGGCCGCAGAGTAGTTCACCTGGCCCACCGTGCCCACCACCCCGGCCACGCTGGTCACGTTGATGATCTTGCCCCCGTTCTGCTCGCGGAAGGTGGGATACGCCGCCCGCGTCATCAGCCACACCGCCTTGAGATGTATCCCCAACACCGCGTCCCACTGCTCCTCGGTCATCTTGTGCAGCATGGCCGGACGCGTGAAACCCGCGTTGTTCACCACGATGTCCAGGCCCCCCAACTCGTTCAACGCCGCGTCCACCAAGGCCTGGCAACCCTCGGCCTGGGCCACGTCCGCCTTCACCGCCACCGCCTTGCGACCCATCTCCTGNAGCGCCTGCACCACCTCCTGGGCCGGACCCTCGCTGGAAGTGTAGTTCACCACCACGTCGGCGCCCTCGCGGCCAAAGGCCAACGCCACCGCCGCTCCCACGCCACGCGAAGAACCCGTCACTATCGCCTTCTTGCCCTGCAAGCGCATGCAGCTCTCCTCCCTGCCTGCTCTCCTCCAGGCCGACACTCAACCGCCGGCCTCGGCCTCTCTCACCACCACTGGCGGCGATGTAACTTCAATGTAGCTATGTTGTAACTATTTCGCCCAAAACCAAGGCCTTTGTCAACAAAAATCGTGGCCCCCCGCCCCAACCGAAACCCTCTTGTCGATACAATCTCCCCTCTCAAATGGATGTATCAGCCAAACAACAGTGATTACACATGGTTGGCGCCAACCGCTGTTCTGTA
>MTPE01000257.1 GCA_002011835.1 Desulfarculaceae bacterium JdFR-95
GGCGGCGGGCATCAGTTCACCGCCTTCGTGGCCCCGGCCGAGGAGGCGGGGGGGCTGGAGGACCTGGGCCGGCGGGTGGAGCGGCCCTTGCGCCTGGTGGAGCGGGAGGCCCTCCTGGAGCTGCTACACGAGAGCGTGGGCGGCCAGACCTTCACCCTGGGCGAGTTGTTCCGCGAGGGACGGCGCGAGCTGGCCCGCCGGGTGCTGGAGCAGACCCTGGCCCGCTACCGCGAGACCGCACGGGGCCTGTACCAGTCCACGCGCGAGACCATGGCCTACCTGCACCGCATCGACGTGCCCCTGCCGCGGGTGTTCACCGCCTTGGCCGAGGCCATTCTGGGCGAGGAGCTGGTACGGGGGCTCGAGCGAGGCGGCCTGGGTCCCCTGCCACCGGAGCTGGGCGAGCTGGTGGTCCAGGCCCGCGAGCTAGGGGTGCGCCTGGACTCGCCCGATCTGCGCCGGGCCCTGGAGGCGGCCCTGGAGGAAGCGGTGGCCGGGCTGGAGGGGAACCCCGCCGCGGCCGAACGCGCCCGGCAGGTGCTGGACCTGGCCGAGGCCCTGGGAGTGGAGCTGGACCTGTGGCACAGCCAGAACCTGCTCTACCGCCTGATGCGGCGGGGAGGCCCCCTGCCTGCGGACGCGGCCGAGCTGGCCCGGCGCCTGCATCTAGAAAAACAAAACCGGCCACCAAAAAACGGCCCATGAGAACCACGCCCGTCCCGCCTCCACACTCCCGCCCAAACCGGCCGGGAGCGCGCCCCCACGCCAAGAGGCGGCCCGCTATCCATGAAACACCGGCACACTAGGGAACCGGCTGGGGTCCGTATGAGGAATGAACCGGGCGGCGGAGAAGCGGTTCATGAGAACCAAACCCAACCCGCCTCCACACTCCTCACTCCTGCCCACACCGGCCGGGAGCGCGCCCCCACGCCAAGATGCGGCTCGCTAACTATGAAATACCGGCACGCTGGGAAAACGGCTCGGGTCCGTATGGGGAATGAACCGGGCGGCGGAGAAGCGGTTCATGAGGGCCTGGTTCACGTTCAGCTCCAGGTAGGTGAGTTTGTCGGCCACGGCCTCCACCGCGGGCCGGCTCTGGGGCTGGATGAGCAGCTTGCGGCAGCCGGCCAGGGAGGCGTTTCCCAGGGCCACGAAGCGCTCGCGGGGCAGGTCGGGTAGCATGCCCAGGGTGATGGCGGTGTCGGGGTCGATCACGTTGCCGAAGGCCCCGGCGACGTAGAAGGCGCTCAGGTCCTCGAACTCCAGGCCCACCTCCAGCATCACCGTACGCAGGATGGTGTACATGGCGGCCTTGGAGCGCAGCAGGATGTCGATCTCCACCTCGTTGATCACGATGTCCTGGCCCGTGGCCGACTGGGGGGCGAACACCACCACGTAGCCCAGGCCCTCGTCGGTCTGCACGATGCGGGGGTGGTCGCGCAGGATGAACTTGCCCCGCATGTCCATGGCCTGGGTGAGGTAGAGCTGGGCCAGCAGTTGCAGCAGGCCGGAGCCGCACAGGCCCTTGGGGGGAGGGATGCTGCCGTCCTCGGCCGGGATGATAGTGAGTTCGGGCTCGTAGGTCTGGGGGTGGATGCGCACGCCGGAGATGGCGCCGGGCTGGGCCAGGATGCCCACCTTGGCCACGCCGCTCTCCAGGGCTGGCCCGGCGGCGCCGGCGCAGGCCAGCAGCCAGTCCGCCCCGCCCACCACCACCTCGGCGTTGGTGCCCACGTCCACCAGTATGGCCACCTCGGGCCGCTGGTGCATGTCCGCGGCCACGATGCCGGCCACCAGGTCTCCCCCGAAGTATGACCCCACGTTGGGCAGGCACCAGACCACGGCCTCGTCGGCCAGGCCCAGCTCCAGCTCGCGGGCGTAGAAGGGTGCGGGGCGGTTCACCACCGGGATGTAGGGCTCGCGGCAGATGGTGGCCACCTCCAGGCCCAGGAAGAAGTGGGTCATGGTGGTGTTGCCCGCGGCCACCAGGCCCACCACCTGGCGGGGATCGCGTCGCGCGCGGCGGCACATCTCGGCGATCAGCTCCCGGGCCGTGTCCACCAGCATGTGGTGCAGGCGCGTCAGCCCCTCGGGTTTGTCCGCGGCCCAGATGCGGGTGAGGATGTCGGCCCCCACCTCGGTCTGGGGGTTGAGGCGGGTGCCTGCGGCCAGCTGGCGGCCGGTGGCCAGCTCGTGCAGGGAGCCCTGGAGGTGGGTGGAGCCGATGTCCAGGGCCACGCCCAGGCCCTGGCGCCCCCACAGCTTGGGGGGCACCTCACTGGCGCGGGCGGCTAGCTCGGGACGGGGTGGGGTGGCGGTGGTGTCGCCCGGCTCCACCTCCACCAGCACCTCGCCGCACAGGGTGGCGGTCACCGCGTAGCCGGCCTGGCGGATGGTGCGGGCGAAGGGCATGATGCGTCCCCGCGCCACCAGGGGCCAGCGGCCGGTGCGGCGGCGGAGGGCCTTGCCCAGGCGGTCGATGGTGGCGGTGTTGTCCTGCAGGCTGGGCGGCTGCAGTTCACAGTAGTGTTTGACCAGCTCCATGTCGCCTCACCCTGGGGTCACGGGCGATGCACGCCGCGAAACTCCCTTCTCGCGGCAGCATATTGGCAAGGGTAAGGCGGGTTGTCAAACCGGCCGGCGGGAATGAGTGGGAGGGGCCGCGGAAACCGGCTCAGTCGGCGAAGCCGCCCTGACGCCGCACGGCCATCACCTCGGCCGCCTGGGCTGCGGCCTGGCGCAGGGCCTGGTCCGGCGGGGCCAGGCCGAAGGCGCGCGGCACCGCCTTGAGCAGCCACAGGTTGGCCCGCACCGCGCTGGCCAGGTCGGGGTGGGGCCGCTCGGGCGGGCGCTGCCAGCGCAACAGGTCCTGAGGGGTGTTGATCACCACCTGGTTTGCTTCCAGGTTGGCCACCGTGCCCAGCCAGTAGGCCGCGTCCTGCCAGTCCTCGCCGGGCAGGGGCTCCAGGCGGAAGCGGTCGTCGGGCAGGGGCACCAGGGCCAAGTGTACCGCCTCCAGGTAGCGTCGGGCCAGCCGCACCACCAGCTTCAGGTACAGCTCCGTATCCACCCGGATGCCCTCCAGGCGCAGCTCCGGCTGGGTGGGCAGGCCCAACAGCTCCACCAGATCTGCCAGGCCCAACTCGATGGGTCCCGCGCTGTTCTCGGTCACGGCAAGCCTCCTGCTCTCCCCCTCTACCCAGAAGCTAGTCATGCCCGCGGCCGGGGGCAAGCTCCCTCCTACCCAGGGCTTGCAGCAAGCGGGCGTGCAGGTCGTCGAACCCACCGTTGGACATGATCAGGCACAGGTCGCCGGGGGCGAGCTCGGCCAGCAGGGCCTCCAGGAGGGCGTCGGTGTGGGGGAAGGCGCGGGCGGG
>MTPE01000411.1 GCA_002011835.1 Desulfarculaceae bacterium JdFR-95
GGGCCTGGGCTGGCAGTCCTACGCCCTGGCCCTGCTGTGGTTCGCACGCTTCGCCGCCCCCCAACACAAAAAACCTTGACATCCGCCGCGGCCCCCGGTTTAATTTGAGCCAGGAGTGAGAGAAGCGACCATGGGTATCGCGGACGACAGCAGGAAGAGGGCGACGGTGCCTGCGGAGCAGGCGGGCGCTGGTGTGCGCTTCTTCGGCTTTTACTTTTATTACTTTGCCGCGGTCTGCCCATGGCGCGGAGGTGGCTAGGCACATCTAGAGCAAGACAAGCCAAACCAAAGGCCGTGGGCAGACCGAAGCCCGCGGCCTTTTGCTTTTGGTCAAGGCCCGGGCTTCGGGAGCCGCCCCGGCGGGAGCAAAAGGAGGAGTGGAGATGCTGTACGGATGGATGCAGGAGGCCATGAGGGCACCGGCCGGGGTGCACCCGGCCGCGGGCAAACCGCGCATGTCTTCCCAGACGCTGTTGGTCAGCCGCCAGACCCATCCCCAGGACACGGTGGTGGAGGTGGGCGGAGTGGCCATAGGCGGCGAGAGCTTCGTGGTGATCGCCGGGCCCTGCTCGGTGGAGAGCGCGGAGCAGATGCTGTGCACCGCCCGCTACGTGCAGCAGGCCGGGGCGGCCATCCTGCGGGGCGGAGCCTTCAAGCCGCGCACCTCGCCCTACAGCTTCCAGGGTCTGGGCGAGAAGGGGCTGAAGCTCCTGGCCCGGGCGCGGGAGGAGACCGGCCTGCCCGTGGTGACCGAGGTGATGGACCCCGAACACCTGGAGCTGGTGGCCCGGCACGCCGACATCCTGCAGGTGGGNGCGCGCAACGTGCAGAACTTCCCNCTGCTCAAGAAGGTGGGCCGCACGGGCAAGCCGGTGCTGCTCAAGCGGGGTCTGATGACCCGCATCGACGAGTTCCTCATGGCCGCCGAATACGTGCTGGCCGAGGGCAACCCGCGGGTGATCCTCTGCGAGCGGGGCATCCGCACCTTCGAGACCGCCACCCGCAACACCCTGGACCTGAGCGCGGTGTGCGTGCTCAAGGAGCGCACCCACCTGCCGGTGATCGTGGACCCCAGCCACGCCGCGGGCGACCGGCGCTTCGTGGAGCCCCTGGCGCGGGCGGCCATGGCCGTGGGCGCCGACGGCATCATGGTGGAGGTGCACTGCAAGCCCGAGGAGGCCCTCTGTGACGGCAAGCAGTCCTTGAGCCCGGAGCAGTTCGGCCGCCTCATGGACCAGATCAAGGCCATGCGCGGGCCCTGGCGTCCCTGGGCGCCGGTGCGAAGCCGCCTGGCCGCGGCCGGGAGCTGACGGGCCGTGGCTCCCGCCGGGACCATGCCGGCGGCAGCGGAGCCGACTCCCCCCGAGCTGGCCCGCTGCCGCCGGCGCATCGACCACCTCGACCGCTNCCTGCTGGAGCTGCTCAACCGCCGCGCCGAGCTGGCGCGGGAGATCGCCCGCTTCAAGCAGGCCGCCGGGATCGGTGTGTTCGCCCCCCACCGCGAGGCCAGCCTGGTGGAGGAGCTGGTGCGCCGCAGCCGGGGGCCCCTGCCGCCGGAGGCGGTGCGGGCCGTGTTCCGCGAGGTGATCGGCGCCTGCCGCCACCTGCAAGAGCCGCTCACCGTGGCCTACCTGGGACCGGCCCACACCTTCAGTCACCAGGCCGCCCGCACCCGCTTCGGCCAGCTGTGCCGCCTGCTGGCCGCCGAGGGCCTGGCCGAGGTCTTCGCCGCGGTGGAACGCGGCCAGGCCCAGGTGGGGGTGGTGCCGGTGGAGAACTCCTGGGAGGGCGGCGTGGGCCAGACCCTGGACCTGCTGGCCGCCACCCCCTTGCGAGTCTGCGGCGAGATCCTACTGCCCATACGCCACGCCCTGGCTGCTGCNACCCCCCGCCTGGAGGAGGTGCGNGTGGTGTACTCCCACCCCCAGGCCCTGGCCCAGTGCCGCGCCTGGCTGGACCGCCACCTGCCCCTGACCGCGCGNGTGCCCACCCCCAGCACCGCCGCCGCGGTGGAACGCGCCGCGGCCGAGCCGGGTGCAGCCGCCGTGGCCAGCGAGGAGGCCGCCCACGCCCGGGGGCTGACCATACTGGCCCGGGCCATACAAGACCAGCCCCACAACGCCACCCGCTTCCTGGTCCTGGGCCACCAGGACTGTCCCCCCACGGGCAACGACAAGACCTCTCTGGTCTTCACCCTCCCTCACCGGCCCGGCACCCTGCACCGCGCCCTGGCCCCCCTGGCCCGCGCCGGACTCAACCTGACCCGNATCGAGTCGCGCCCCACCCGCCAGCGCCCCTGGGAGTACGTNTTCTTCCTGGACTTCCTGGGCCACCGCGCCCAGGAGCCCGCCGCCGGCGCCCTGGCCGAGCTGGCCGAGTGCGCCCACGGCCTGAAAGTGCTGGGCTCCTACCCCGCAGCGGAAGGCCTGCCTCCCGGAGACGGCCATGANCGCGACTGAGTTCCTNCCCCGCCGCATCTGCCTGGTNGGCGGCCGGGGCCGCATGGGACGCTGGCTGGCCCCGCGCCTNGCCGGCCTGGGCTACCAGGTGCGGGTGCTGGAGGCAGTGGCAGAACCCGCAGAGGTGGCCGCCGCGGCCGAATGTGAGGTGCTGGTGTTGGCGGTGCCGGTGGAGGCGGTGGAGGAGGTGATGCACTCCCTGGGNCCCCANACCCGNCCCGACGGCCTGGTCACCGACCTCTGCTCGCTCAAGNCGGCTCCCCTTGAGGCCATGCTGGCCCACGGCCGCGGCGCGGTGTGCGGGGCGCATCCCCTGTTCGGGCCGGGGGCACCCTCGGCCCGGGGGCAGGTGGTCTTCCTCTGCCCGGGCCGGGGAGAGCCCCAGCGCCGCTGGCTGCGCGACACCTGGGCAGAGCTGGGCGCACGGGTGGTGGAGATGGACCCCACCGCCCACGACCGCCTCATGGCCCAGGTCCAGAGCCTGCGCCACCTGCTGCTGGCCGCCCTGGCCGGGGCCCTGGAGACCACCGGCTACGACCCCGCCGGCCACCGCAACCTCTCCGGTCCCTGGTTCGACACCCTCCTGGAGCTGATCGCCGCCCAGGCCGCCCAGCCCGCCTCGCTCTACGCCGGCCTGGCCCTGGCCAACCCCCACCTGACCGCGCCTTTGCGCGCCCTTCACCAAGGGCTGGGCCAGGCCCTGCGCTGCCTGGAACGGAACGACCGCGCCGGCCTGGAGCAGCTCCTGGCCCAGGGCGAACGCCTGGCCGCACGCCTGGGACCACCCTCACCCCGGCCTTGACCCGGAGCTCGGTTTCCAGTAGAAAGACAGAGGGAGGTTGGTTGGATATGCTGCAGCACACCCTCTGGCGAGGTTGGTGGCGCGCGGACGCAGGGCGTCCGCCGGGCCGGGG
>MTPE01000401.1 GCA_002011835.1 Desulfarculaceae bacterium JdFR-95
GGCGGGCAACCGGGTAGGTATTTGGTTGTATTTCCTGGTTTACCGCGCCTGGCGCCGCTTTCGGCGTGACCGGCTGCCCTGTCCCCAGCCCGTGAGTCTTGACACCCTGGGCCGGGCCTACTAATTTGGGTTGGCACTGGTCCCTGCCACCCTGCAATAAAAGGGCCTGGGGCTTTGTCCAGAGCCCCAGGGCCTTGGCGGACGAGGAGTAGCCAGAGATGTGTAAGGTAAAAGGAATAAAGCGTGTTTGTGGTCGGCTCAGCCTGGTGGGGCTGGTCTTGGCGGCGGCCTTGGCCCTGGCGGCGCCGGCGCAGGCCGCAGGCGCCGAGCCCCTGGTGGTGGGTGTGCTCCTGCCCATGACCGGCCAGGTGGCGGCCTATGGCCAGATGTGCTGGACCGGCATCCAGATCGCCCACCGCATGCAGCCCTCTGTCCTGGGCCGGCCGGTGAAGCTGGTGCTGGTGGACAACAAGAGCGACAACGTGGAGGCGGCCAACGCGGCCAGCCGCCTGGTCAAGCGGGAGAAGGTCATCGCCATCCTGGGGCCGGCCACCTCCAGCCGGGCCCTGGCCGCGGCGCCCATCGCCGAACGGGCGCAAGTGCCCATGATCTCGCCCACCGCCACCAACCCCATCGTGACCCAGAACAAGAAGTACATCTTCCGGGTCTGCTTCATCGACCCCTTCCAGGGCAAGGTGGCGGCGCGCTATGCCTATCGCAACCTGGGCAAGCGCCGGGCCGCGGTGCTGATCGACGTGAGCCAGGACTACTGCGTGGGCCTGGGGGCCTTCTTCATGCGCGAGTTCAAGCGCCTGGGGGGCGAGGTGGTGGCGCAGGTCAAGTGCAACACCGGCGACCAGGACTTCAGCGCCCAGTTGGGCACGGTCAAGGCCGCGGGCGCCGATCTGTTGTACCTGCCCAACTACTACACCGAGGACGCCCTGGTGGCGCGCCAGGCCCACGAGCTGGGCCTGAACATCCCCCTGTTGTCGGGTGACGGCGCCCAGGCCCCGGAGCTGATCAAGATCGGCGGACCGGCGGTGGAGGGCTTCGCCTTCACCGCCCACTTCCACCGCCGCGGCGCCACCGGNGCCCTGGCCAAGGAGTTCATGGCCCGCTACGACGCCCTGCGCCAGAAGGGCAAGCTGACCGAGGACCTGACCGGCTTCCACGTGCTGGGNGCCGACACCTACTTCGTGCTCCTGGATGCGCTCAAGCGGGCCGGCTCGGCCCAGGGCCCCAAGCTGCGTGCGGCCCTGGCCCACACCAAGGACTTCCCCGGGGTGAGCGGACGCATCACCATCGGCGAGGACGGCAACGCCATCAAGAGCGCGGTGATCCTGCAGGTCAAGAACGGGCGTTTCGACTACGTGACCACCATGGAGCCCTAGGTCGGGAGTCCCCGCCGGGCGCTCTTTGCGGTGAGCGAAGGAGGCGTGTGCATATGAAACGATTGGTATGGCTGTCGGTAATTTGTCTGGCCCTCACTCTGGGGAGTGCGGCCTGGGCGGGGACCGTGAAGCTGGGGGTCTTGTTCCCCATGACCGGCCCGGCCGCGGTCTATGGCCAGAACGGGCTCAAGGGCCTCAAGCTGGCCATGCAGCACCGGCCCCAGGTGCTGGGCCAGAAGGTGGAGATCGTGGTGGCGGACAATAAGTCGGACAAGGTGGAGAGCTCCAACGCGGCCAACCGCCTGATCCAGCGCGACAAGGTGGTGGCGGTCATCGGCGCGCTCACCTCGTCCAACTCCCTGGCCGCGGCCCCGGTGTGCGAGAAGGCCGGTGTGCCCATGGTCAGCCCCTGGGCCACCAACCCCCTGGTCACCCAGGGCAAGAAGTACGTCTTCCGGGTGTGCTTCATCGACCCCTTCCAGGGCCAGGTGGCGGCCAACTTCGCGGTGAACAACCTGCGGGCCAAGACCGCGGCCCTGATGGTGGACATCAGCCAGGACTACTGCGTGGGCATCGCCGGCTTCTTCCAGCGCGCCTTCCAGAAGCTGGGGGGCAAGGTGGTGCTCAAGACCATGTACAACACCGGCGACCAGGACTTCAGCGCCCAACTGGGGGCCATCAAGGGCAAGAACCCGGACCTGATCTACGTGCCGGGCTACTTCACCGAGGACGCCCTCATCGCCCGCCAGGCCCGCGAGCTGGGGTTGACTCAGCCCCTGCTCTCCGGTGACGCGGCCCAGGCCGACGAGCTGATCAAGATCGGGGGCAAGGCGGTGGAGGGCCTGTACTTCACCACCCACTTCGACGAGAAGGGTGTCACCACCGCCAGCGGCAAGCGCTTCGTCAAGGCCTACCGCGCCGCCTATAACGAGGCGCCCGACTCGGTCAGCGCCCTGTCCTACGACGCCTACAACGTGATCCTGGACGCCATCGAGAAGGCGGGCACCACCCAGGCGGCCAAGGTGGTGGCCCAGTTGGAGCAGGTCAAGGACTTCCCCGGCGTGACCGGGGTGTTGTCCATCGTGGACCACAACGCGGTCAAGCCGGCGGTGATCCTGAAGGTCAAGGACGGTAAGTTCGTCTACGTGGCTACGGTGAATCCGTAAAGAGAAAGTGCACCCGACCCGAAGGCGGCCGGCAGGGCCGTTTGTACGGCTCGGCGGCAGTAGGGGGAGGTGAGCCATGCGTAAGGTGGTGAGCCTGTTGGCGGCGTTGGTGTTGCTGGCGGCCGGGGCGGCGGCCGGGGCCGAGCCCATCCGCGTGGGCCTGATCCTGCCCATGACCGGCCCGGCCGCACCCTATGGCCACATGGCCAAGGCCGGCATCGACCTGGCCGTGGCCGGCCGTCCCCAGGTGCTGGGGCGGCCGGTGAAGCTGATACTCACCGACAACAAGTCGGACAAGGTGGAGAGCTCCAACGCGGCCAACCGCCTGATCCAGCGTGACAAGGTGGTGGCCATCATCGGGGCGTTGTCCAGCTCCACCACCCTGGCCGCGGCGCCCATCGCCGAACGGGCCCGCATCCCCATGGTGACCGGCTGGGCCACCAACCCCCTGGTCACCCGGGGCAAGAAGTACGTGTTCCGCACCTGNTTCATNGACCCCTTCCAGGGCCGGGTGGCGGCCAACTTCGCCTGGCGCAACCTGGGGGCCAAGACCGCGGCGGTGCTGATGGACATCAGCCGCGACTACTCGGTGGGCCTGGGCACCTTCTTCCAGCGCGCCTTCCGCGAGCTGGGGGGCAAGATCGTCGCCGTGGCCCGCTACACCAGCGGCGACCAGGAGTTCAGCGCCCAGTTGGGCACCATCAAGGCCAAGAACCCGGACGTGATCTTCCTGCCCGGCTATCTGCCCGAGGAGCCGTTGATCATCCGCCAGGCCCGCGAGATGGGGCTCAAGCAGCCCTTCATCTCCGG
>MTPE01000224.1 GCA_002011835.1 Desulfarculaceae bacterium JdFR-95
GCCCCGGTGCCTCCTTCCTCCAGGCAGGCCCGCCGCTGGCGGGGCAGGTTGCAGTCGGCGCAGGCCGGCAGGGTCGCCTCCGGGGATGTGTCCGGCTTCATCTTCTCCTCCTGTCGCGGAGTGGGGCGGCTTGACTAATCTCCGTCCCGACCGTACCTTTTCCTCACCATGCTACGCCTTTGGCTAAGGAGAGGAAAGGTGGCTTTCGCGTTGGACCCCACCCTGGACTTCGAGCAGGGCCCCATCCGGCCCCCCAGCGAGGCCCGTAGTCTGCTGTTGCGCTTCACCCGCAACTGCCCCTGGAACAAGTGCAAGTTCTGTCCGGTCTACAAGGGGCGCACCTTCGGCAAGCGCACGGTGGCGGAGATCAAGGCCGACATCGACACCGCGGCCGAGATGCGGCGCCAGATCATCGCCCTGAGCTGGTCCCAGGGCGAGGGGGGGAAGGTGACCGAGCGCGTGGTGAGCGCGGTGTTCTCGGACACCAGGCTGTCCTATGCCTTCCGCAACGTGGCCGCCTGGCTCTACTACGGCACCGGTGCGGTGTTCATCCAGGACGCCAACAACCTGGTGATGAAACCCAGCGCCTTGGCCGAGTGCCTGCGCTACCTGCGCCAGAAGCTGCCCGAGGTGCGCCGGGTCACCACCTATGCCCGCTCCTCCACCGCGGCCCAGCGCACGGTGGAGGAGCTCAAGATGCTCAAGGAGGCCGGCCTGGACCGGGTGCACATCGGCCTGGAGACCGGCTACGACCCCCTGCTCAAGTTCATGAACAAGGGCGTGACCGCGGCCAAGCAGATCAAGGGCGGGCGCAACGTCAAGGCCGCGGGCCTGGAGCTGTCCGAGTACGTCATGCCCGGCCTGGGGGGCAAGAAGTGGTCGCGCGAACACGCCGTCCACACCGCCGAAGTGCTCAACCAGATCGACCCCGACTTCATCCGCCTGCGCACCTTGCGCGTGCCGCCGCGGGTGGAGCTGTACCGGCACCTGGAGGCGGGCGAGTTCCAGAAGCTGAGCGACGACGAGACCGTGGCCGAGATACGGCTGTTCATCGAGCACCTGGAGGGCATCCACAGCTACATCACCAGCGACCACATCATGAACCTGATCGAGAGCGTGGAGGGACGGCTGCCCGAGGACAAGGAGCGTATGCTGGCCATCCTGGACCACTACCTGCAGATGCCCGAACGCGACCGCCTGCGCTACCGTCTCTGCCGTCGCATGGGCCGCTGCCGCGACCCCCGCGACCTGGACTACCCCGGGGTGCGCGACGAGCTGGAGGCGGCTCTCAAGCGCATCGAGGCCCAGGGCGAGGTGGAGGAGATACTCACCGAGATGGCCGACAGCATGGTGTGAACCGGGGTCACCACGAAAGCAAGGCTACTCGCAATGGTTATGTAGTCGAATCCTTTCCTTTGGGTCTGCGGGGGTAAGTGATGGTTTCCTCACCGGCGGCAAACCGCTGAACGGGGGGTCTGGTTTGGACGCTTCTCAAGTTTTCCTTCATGTGGGCCTGCACAAGACGGGGACTACCTTCCTGCAACGGAAGGTCTTTCCGCACCTGCCGGTCAACCTGTTGGTCCAGCCCCGCATCGAATACCTGGCCGAGGAAGAAGACTACGATCCCGACCGGTTTCGGGAAATGTTGGGCCGCCAATTTGAGATCAAACCGGGTTGTCCGACGGTGATCAGCCAGGAGGCCTTCTCGGGTCGCGCGTTGGGCAGCCCAAGATGGGACCCCTTCAGAATGGCCCGGCGGCTGCACCAGACTTTCCCTGCGGCCAAGGTCCTGTTGGTGGTCAGGTCCCAGCCGTCCTACATCTTGAGTCTCTATTGCTTCCGGGTGGTTCGCCGCGGGTGGGAATATCACGGTTTGGATGGCTATCTGGAGAGGTATTTCGAACCGGCTCTCTATCCCAAGCTGAGCTACCACCGCTTGGTGGAGACCTACCAGGAGCTGTTCGGACCTGAGCGGTTCAAGGTCATGGCCTACGAACAGCTTCGCCGCGATCACCACACATTCGTAAGCGAGGTTCTGCGGTTCATGGGCATGGATCGAGAAGTGGCTTACGACTATCGTCCCGTGAACCAGAGCCCCCGAAAGCTGCCGGTGGTACAGATCAACCGGCTCTTGAACCTGCCCGTGGCCGTGACGGCCGAATCCCTGCTTCGGGCGGGAGTGCTCACTCCCGTCAAGTATGTGGCCCTGGCCAATCTCTACTTCTCGGCCAAGGCACGTTTGGTGGCGCCGGTGTTGGAGCGACTCTTTCGCCATTCCTTTCGTGAGATCCGCTTCTCTCCCGCATGGGAGAGACGCCTGCAGGAGGCTTTCGCCTCTAGCAATCGTCGGTTGGCACAGATGACCGGTCTAGATTTGGCCTCGATGGGCTATCCTTGGTAACGGGATGAAGGGTGACATAGCATGGAGCAGAAAAGCAGGGTGGCCTTGGTGACCGGTGCGGGCCGGGGCATCGGCCTGGCCGTGGCCCGGCGGCTGGCGGCGGAGGGCGCGGCGGTGGTGGTGGCCGACCTGGACGCGGATGGCGCCCGCGCCGCGGCCGAGGAGATCGCGGCCGAGGGCGGCCTGGCCCGGGCGGTGGAGATGGACGTGCGCCGCGAAGCGGACTGGCAGCGGGCGGTGGCCGAGGCCCAGGGCTGGCAGGGGACCGTGCAGGTGCTGGTCAACAACGCCGGCTTCGACCGTCCCGGCGGGGTGCAGAAGGTCTCCCGCGCCGACTGGGAGGCGGTGCTGGAGGTGCACCTCACCGGCTGTCTGCTGGGCATGCAGGCGGTGGTGCCGGCTATGCGCCAGGCCGGCTGGGGGCGCATCGTCAACGTCTCCAGCATCTACGCCAAGTTCGGCGGCCAGGGCGAGGCGGCCTACACCGCGGCCAAGGCCGGCATCGTGGGCCTGACCAAGAGCGCGGCCCAGGAGCTGGCCCGCCACGGCATCCTGGTCAACTGCGTGCTGCCGGGGCTGACCGACACCCCGGCCATCCGCAGCATGATGGCCCCGCGCATCCGGGACAAGATCCTGGCCCAGACCCCCTTGCGCCGCATGGCCCGGCCGGAGGAGATCGCGGCGGTGGTGGCCTTCCTCTGCAGCGAGGACGCCTCCTTCGTGTGCGGGGCCGCCTGGGAGGTCACCGGCGGCTGGCAGATGTGAGGCCGGCCCGGGAGGGTCCCGCCATGGCCCGCGAGTCCCTGCGCCGGCGACTCATGGAGATATACCGGCGCCTCTACGCGCACTTCGGCCCCCAACACTGGTGGCCGGGCGAGACTCCCTTCGAGGTGGTGGTGGGCGCGGTGCTCACCCAGAACACCAACTGGCAGAACGTGGAGCGGGCCATCGCCAACCTCAAGGCC
>MTPE01000343.1 GCA_002011835.1 Desulfarculaceae bacterium JdFR-95
AGGCCCGCCGCCTCCTGGCCGAGCTGGTCCCGCAGATGACCCTGCGCCTGGACCCGCCGGTGCTGGCTCGCGCCGACTATCTGGCCGGCCCCGACAGCGAGCGCGCCGACCACCTGGCCCGGCTCATGACCGATCCCGCAGTGGGGGCGGTGATGGCCGCCCGGGGTGGCTTCGGCTGCAGCCGCCTGCTGCCCCGCCTGGACCTGGAGGCCCTGGCCGCCTCCCGCCGCCTGCTGATCGGATTCTCCGACCTGACCTGCCTGCTTTTGGCCTTGACCGGCCGCGGCCTGGTGACGGTACACGGCCCGGTGGCCACCCAGCTCCCCCGCCTGGAGAGGGAGAGCCGCGCCGAGCTGGCCCGGCTGCTTCGGGGCGAGCCCCTCTGGCCGCGGGAGCTTGCGGGACGCCCCCTGAGCCCAGGGCGGGCGGCCGGGCCGCTGCTGGGCGGCAACCTCACCAGCCTCTGCCACCTCTTGGGCACGCCCTGGCTGCCCGACCTGAGGGGCGCGATCCTGTTCCTGGAGGAGACCAACGAGCCGGCCTACCGCCTGGACCGCCTGCTCACCCAACTGGAGCTGGCCGGGGTGTGGGAACAGGTGGCGGGGGTGGCGGTGGGCTGGCTCAGCCAGGGAGAGCCCGACCCGCCCGAGCTGGCCGAGGTGCTGCGCCGCCGCCTGGCCGGTCTGGGACGGCCGGTGGTGACGTCCCTTCCCTTCGGTCACGGCCCGCGCAACCGTCTGCTGCCCCTGGGCGCCCGCGCCGAGCTGGACGGCGCGGCCGGGGTCTTGCGCGTGGGGGTGGACCTTGCCTGAGGCGGCTCGCCTGCAGGCCATGCTGGAGGAGGGCGTGGCCCAGGGGGTGGCGCCGGCCATGGTGCTGTTGTTGTGGCGGGACGGCGCCCCCCTGGCCGAGCTGGCCGCGGGCCGGGCCCAGCCGGAGACGGTCTTCGACCTGGCCTCGCTCACCAAGCCCCTGGCCACGGCCCTGCTGGCGGTGGAGCTGGGCGCGGCCGGGGTGCTCCCTTGGGAGCTGTCCCTGGCCGAGCTGTGGGGCCCGGCGGTGCCGGAGGACAAGGCGCCCGTCACGGTGTATCAGCTCTTGGTGCACGCCGCGGGCTTTCCCGCCCACCGGCCCTACCACACCCTGCTGCGCCGCCATCCGCTGCCCTCGCGCCGCGGCCTGCTCAAGGCCATGCTCATGAACGAGCCCCTGGAGCACCCCCCCGGCACCCGCGCCCTCTACAGCGACCTGGGCTACATGCTCCTGGGCCTGCTCCTGGAGGAGGCCGCCGGCCAGCGCCTGCCCGCCGCGGTGAGCCGGGTGTACTCCCGCCTGGGGGTGGAGGGGCCCCGCTACCTGCCCCTGGGCCGGCCCCTGCCCTGGCCGCGGGAGCGCATCGCGCCCTGCGGCTCCCGGCCCGAGCGCCCCCACATTCAGGGCGAGGTGGAGGACGACAACGCCCACGCCCTGGGCGGAGCCGCGGGCCACGCGGGACTGTTCGGCACCGCCCGCCAGGTGGCCGCGGTGATGGACGCCCTGTGCCGCGCCGCGGCCGGAGACGGCCCCTGGCCGCGGGACTGGCCCGCGCGCCTGCTGGCCCGCGACCAGGCCACCCCCGGCTCCAGCCGCACCCCGGGCTTCGACACCCCCACCGGCCCCCGAAGTGCGGCCGGGGCGGACCCGCCCCCCGGCGTGGTGGGCCACCTGGGCTTCACCGGGGTCAGCCTGTGGTGGCACCCGGCCAGCAACCGCGGCGTGGTGCTGCTCGGCAACCGCCTGGCCGGCGGGGCGGGCCGGGAGGAGATACGCGCCTTCCGTCACCGCCTGCACGGCCCCTGCTGGCGCGCCCTGGGCCTTTGAAGAACGAGGGGCCTTCGGTAACCCGGTCGGAGACGCACGAGCCCGTTTCACGTACCGAGCGGAAGACCTGCACGAGGAGACACTACTCATGGATCTGGACCCCAGGCTCAACCGGGCGCCGCAGGAGCTGCACAGCGTCTATCTCATGGGCATCGGCGGGGTGGCCATGGGCGCCCTGGCCGGGGCTTTGGCGCGCCGGGGGCTGGCGGTACGCGGCTCGGACCTCCCCCTCTACCCCCCCATGAGCACCTTCCTGGCCCGGCGCGGCATCCCCGTGGCCTCGCCCTACCAGGCCGCCAACCTCCTGCCCCCGCCCGAGCTGGTGATCGTGGGCAACGTGATCCGGTGCGACAACCCGGAGGTGGCGGCCCTGGCCGAGCTGGAGCTGCCCTACCTCTCCCTGCCCCAGGCCGTGGCCCACTTCTTCATCCGCGAGCGTACCTCCATCGTGGTGGCCGGCACCCACGGCAAGACCACCACCACCGCGGCCATCGCCAGCGGGTTGATGCACACGGGCCTGGACCCCGGGTTCATGGTGGGCGGCATCATGCGCGAGGGGGGCGAGAACTTCCGCGAGGGCACCGGCGAGGTGTTCGTGGTGGAGGGGGACGAGTATGACACCGCCTTCTTCGACAAGCGCCCCAAGTTCGTACACTACCGGCCGCGCATCGCCCTGCTCACCTCCTGCGAGTTCGACCACGCCGACATCTACCCCGACCTGGCGGCGGTACACCGCGCCTTCGAGATGCTGCCCGCGGTGATGGAACCCGGGGGTCTGATCATCGCCTGGGGCGACAGCGCCGCGGTGAGGGACCGCCTGCGCGCCGCACCCTGCCCGGTGGAGACCTACGGCCGGGACGAGGGCTGCACCTGGCGCCTGCTGGCGCTGGAGCCGGCCCCGCAGGGAGGCATGCGCCTGAGCTTGCGTACTCCCCGCGGCCGGGTCCTGGAATTCGACACCCCCCTGGTGGGTGAACACAACGCCCTCAACACCTGCGCCGCGGTGGCCGCCCTGAGCGCCGCGGGCCTGGACCCGGAGCGGGCGGCCACGGTGCAGGCTCGCTTCCAAGGTGTGCGCCGCCGCCAGGAGGTGCGCGGCGTGGCCGGAGGAGTCACCGTGGTGGACGACTTCGCCCACCACCCCACCGCGGTGCGCGAGACCGTGGCTGCGGTGGCCCGCTTCGGCCTGCCCGGCTGGCGGCCCGGCCAGGGACGCCTGGTGGCGGTGTTCGAGCCCCGCACCAACACCAGCCGCCGCCGCTTCTTCCAGGAAGACTACGCCCGGGCCTTCGACCGCGCCGATCTGGTCTTCCTGCGCGAGCCGCCCCAGGCCGAGGACATCCCCCCCGCCGAGCGCTTCTCCTCCGCCCGCCTGGCCGAGGCCTTGGGCGGCCGCGGCATACCCGCCCGCGCCTTCCCCCACACCGACGCCCTCCTGGAGGCCCTGCTGGCCGAGCTCGCCCCCGGCGACCTGTGCCTGATCATGTCCAACGGTGGGTTCGA
>MTPE01000195.1 GCA_002011835.1 Desulfarculaceae bacterium JdFR-95
CCCGAGGCCAGATAGCCCTCGGCCGTGGCCGCGTCGGGTTTCTCGTGGAAGGTCGCCACTGCGAACACCGGCGGCGGGCCGGCGGACACTTGCTCGCCGGCCTCGATGTAGCCGAAGCCGGTGGCGGCGTAGCGGGGGGTGAGCCCCAGGGTGACCAGATAGTCCCCCTCCTGGGCCACCTCCGCCGCCCGCTGCAGGGTCTGGTGGTAGAGGGCCTCGTCGGTGATCAGGTGGTCGGCGGGCAGGACCACGCACACCGCCGCCGGGTCGCGCCGGGCCACCCAGGCCGCGGCCAGGCCCGCCGCCGCCGCGGTGTTGCGCCCCATGGGCTCGGCGATGATCTGCTCCGCCGGCACCTGGGGCAGTTGCTCCCGCACCGCCGCGGCATGCCCCGCCCCGGTCACCACCAGCACCCGCTGCGCCGGGGTGAGGGGGGCCATGCGGTCCACGGTCTGCTGCAAGAGGCTGCGGCTGCCGGTCAACGCCAGCAGTTGCTTGGGACGGTGACGCCGGCTGGCGGGCCAGAACCGGGTGCCGCTGCCGCCGGCCATGATCACGCAGTACATGCCTCGCTCCTCCTCCTCAGCCCAAGGTCCCCCAGATCAGGGCGGCCAGCCCCAAGGCCCAGCAGTACCAGGCGAACCAGTGCAGGCGCCCGTGTTGTACCAGGGACAACAACAGCTTCAGGGCCAGATACCCGCTCACCGCGGCCACCACCCCTCCCGCCGCCAGGGGCGCCAGGGCCACCTCCCGCCCNGCCGGCAGGTCGGCCAGCTCCAGCACCAGGGCCCCCACGATGGCNGGCACCGCCAGCACGAAGGAGAACCGCGCCGCCAGCCGCCGCTCCAGCCCCAGCAACAGCCCCACGGCGATGGTGGTGCCCGAGCGGCTCAAGCCCGGAGTGATAGCCAGCCCCTGACCCAGGCCCACCAACACCGCCCGTCCCCAGCCCATCTGCCCCAGGCCGCGGCGGCCGGCCGGCACCAGGCGGGTGACCATCAACAGCCCGCCGGTGGCCAACAGGGCCAGGCCCACCGCCGCGGGCGAGGCGAACAGGGACTCGAACCACTCCTTGCCCGCCAGGCCGATGACCGCGGTGGGCACGCTGCCGGCCACCACCAGCCCCAGCAAGCGCCNGCCGGCCGGGTCGCGCCCCATGAGCCCCCGCCACAGGGACCACAACTCGGGCCAGAACACCACCACCACCGCCAGCAGGGTGCCCACGTGCACCACCACGTCGAANAGCAGATCCGGCTCCCGCAGGCCCCACAACGCCTGGGCCAACACCAGATGGCCCGAAGAACTCACGGGCAGGAACTCGGTCAAGCCCTGCAACAACCCCAGGATCGCCCCGGTGAACCAGCTCACGTTGCACCTCGCGTCTCAGGCTCTCTCTCCGTGCGAGCCCCATAGTATCATCTGCCCGCGGCACGGCAAGCCGCCGGCGAACAAAATCGGCCTTGACAAACCCCGGGGGGGTCTAATAGGCATGGAGGAGGGGGCGGCGGGCCACGCTTGACAGAGGCGGGCCAACCCCTTATTATCGGGGTCTAAAAGGCACTTAGAACCCAACGGCAAGGAGTGGCCGTTCATGAACAAGTCGCAACTGATCGAAGCCCTGGCCAAGGCCGAGAACCTCACCATCAAGAAGGCCGAGATGGTGGTCAACACCCTGTTCAGTGCGGTGGAGGAGGCCCTGATCCGGGGAGATCGCGTGGAGATCCGCGGCTTTGGTAGCTTCAAGGTCAAGGACTACGACGGATACCAGGGCCGTAACCCCAAGACCGGCGAGATCATCGAGGTGGGGCGCAAGAAGCTGCCCTTCTTCAAGGTGGGCAAGGAGCTCAAGGAGCGGGTGGACAAGAAGTAGCTCTCTCTTGGGCCCCCGCAGGGGTCACCACTCCTTGCCNCCAGGAAAAAAGCCGCCGATCCCCGCCCCGCGTGCATGCGGCGGGGCTTTTTTGTGGTATATCAACAAAGACGCGAAACCCCAGATGACCCCGGCCGTGCTAGACGGGGAGCTAGCGGTGCCCTGTACCCGAAATCCGCTTGTGCGGGGTCGAAGGCCCGTTGAGGGCCTGGGGCCAGAGACAGGCGCGAGACTCCCGCGGTCCTTGCCGGACACCGCGTGACGGGCGGTCGTGAACCCCGTCAGGTCCGGGAGGAAGCAGCGGTAAGCGATGCAGCCCGTGTCGCGGAGCGCTCCGGTGGCGGACCCGGGAGAGGCTCGACCGCTTTGGCCCCGGCTCGAGGCGGGATGCACGGCCGGGGTCTCCTCATTCACGGGCGCTGCTGTGAGCCAGACCCTCCGCCAGACCATGGCCCAACTCCTGCGCGAAGGCCCCCTGACCGCCCGGGAACTGGCCGAGCTGCTGTTGCTCACCCCCCAGGAGGCCGAACACCACCTGCGCCACCTGGAGCGCTCCCACAAGCACCGCCTGCGCGTGGAGCCGGCACGCTGCCGCGCCTGCGGCTACCGCTTCCGCGGCCGCCGGCGCCTGGACGCCCCCGGCCGCTGCCCCCGCTGCAAGGAGCAGCGTATCGACGGCCCCTGGTTCCGCCTGGAGTGAGACGCTGGGTAAGACGGCCCCAGTTGTGGCGAAAANGACCTCGGCGCGGTTCAGACCGGGACATGGAGNCGCCTACCACGGCCCTCAAGCGAGTCCGGGTGGCTCCTCCCAATCTACTCGGGATGCATTGTGCCCTTCACTTTCAAGCCTACTTGACCGGCTATAAGGTGCGTGGCATAGTTGAAACCCAAAGTTGTTATGTTCAAAGAGGTAATAATTNTTCGCAGTTCCATGTATTTTGCAACCGAGNGGCAGGCCCTGCGGTAGCAAAGCATCCCAGAGCGAGTCTTACTGATACGATCAATCCCTCGCCGACCCAAAATGAACNCTGGTAATGGCTGAACGAACNGATCATCGCCTGGCGAAACCGATCATGCCCTCTNTGGACACAGCGGGATCAATATTGGTCATCATTCCTGCCTTGAACGAGGAGGATACCATAGGTCGTGTCATCAATGAAGTACACCGCCATTTGCCCGAAGCAGATGTGTTGGTGGTCAATGATGGTTCCACCGATCTCACCGCCGAGGTCGCACGGGCTAAAGGGGTGGAAGTAATCGATCTGATCGATAATCTTGGCATTGGAGGGGCCGTACAGACTGGTTTCAAGTTTGCGTGTCTCCATGGCTACCAGGTAGTCGTGCAGATGGACGGTGATGGTCAGCATCCGGCGGAATATCTGGATCGCCTTCTGGCCCCTTTGCGCGAAGGTCGTTGCCATGTGGTCATTGGCTCCCGCTACCTGAACGGCCCCCCTCCCCCGGATCACTGGACGCGTGC
>MTPE01000353.1 GCA_002011835.1 Desulfarculaceae bacterium JdFR-95
TGGTTAGAGCGCCGGCCTGTCACGCCGGAGGCCGCGAGTTCAAGTCTCGTCGTCCCCGCCAATGATCACAAGGGGTTAGCCGAACGCGGCTAACCCCCTTTCTTTTGCTTGGTTGGAAACCGTCGGGGCCATGCCCTCCATTCCTGCCCCAGTGGCATCGTCGCTGCCCGGATTCGCTCCCTCCAGGCCGGCCCCAATCGTCTCGCCGCGATCCGAATCCGGCCCTCCAGCTCACTGTTCTATGCGAAAGGCTTCCACGATGTAGATGCCGTTGCTGAAACAGGGCTCATCCGGCAAAGGGCGGGGTGACAGGGAGCTTGGGTTTGCGGCCCAGGCCGTCAGCACAGGAGACTGGATGACATTTCATCGCCTTTGCGAGGAAAACGACAAGGCATACCAGACGAAGTCATGGCCTCGGGATTCCGGCTGTGATCCCAGTGAGAAACTAGATCATGTTCCTCGCAAAGACGAATACACTCTCTTCTTCATCCCGGGCCGGCCCTGTCACGGCCACGAGCCCAGCAAGGGTGGCCACAGGCCAGCCTAGACCGGGCCGGCCCGGGAGGATCTTACAACCACCCCGGCGTTTGCCGAATGAGCCTGAAATAGATGGCGGTGGGGGTGCACTCCACGCGGGAGACGTACAGTCCCTCGATCCACCCCCCGGCGGACAACCGATACGCCGGCATATCGGAAAGAGGCTCGTCGGGAGGCACGAACTCGAACCCCACCAACGCCCACGCCGGCGCAGTGGCCTATACCGGCATCAACATTACAGCCGCGACCACTGCCAGCTTACGCATGCTCTTCTTTCCTTCACCCCGCGCCGCACACCGGAGCCGATTCACGCACCTCTCCCCGGCCAGCCGCGCCCCTTCGTGGCCGCTGCCGCGTAGGGTTCACCCCTCCCTCGGCCCCGGCTGTTTCCCGTGCCCCAGGCGGGTCTGCCCCGGCCCCGCGCGGGCGGCCGAAAGGTCTAGTCGTTGAGCACCGAGCGCGGCGAGGAGACGATCTCGGCCACCTTGGCCTCGCGGATGCGCTCCTCCTGCTCGGCCTTGCGCTGATAGGCCTTGTTGATCTTGGAGACCAGCTCGTCGGTCTCGCAGGGCTTCATCAGGTAGTCGAAGGCCCCCAGCTTCATGCCTTCCACGCCCGACTCCACCGAGGCGTGGCCAGTGAGCATGATCACCTCGGTCAAGGGCGCGATGCGCTTGATGGTGCGCAGGGTCTCGATCCCGTCCATGCCCGGCATGAGCACGTCCAGGATCACCACGTCGTAACGCTCCTCCTTGAGTATCTCCACCGCCTCCTCGCCGCTGAGCGCGGTGCCCACCAGGTAGTCCCGGTTGAGCAGGCGTTTGGAGAGATAATCCACGAACTTCTCCTCGTCGTCCACGATCAGCACCCTGATCTTCATGGTCACACCTCCTCCATGGGCGGAGTGAAGGGTAAAGTTATCACGAAAGTGGCCCCCTGGCCCTCCTCGCTCTCCACGTAGATCTCACCCCCCAGCTTCTTCACGATGCCGTAGCAGATGGCCAGGCCCAGGCCGGTGCCCTTGCCCACCGGCTTGGTGGTGAAGAAGGGGTCGAAAATACGCTCCTTCACGCTGGGCTTCATGCCCGGCCCGTCGTCGCAGACCTTTATGCGCACCCCGTAGGGCATGGCCTCGGTGGACACCACGATGGTGCCGCCCTGCTGGCTGGTGAAGTATATCGCGTTGTCCACCAGATTGAGCAGCACCTGCTGCAACTGGCTGGGATCGGTCTTGATCAGCGGCAGCTCCCGGTCCAGCTCCTCCACCAGGCGCACGTTGCCGGTCTTGGCCAGGATGCGGCCGTAGTATTTGAGCAGGTCGGACACCAGACGGTTGATGTCCACCTCCACGATCTTGGCCTCCACCCGACGGGCGAAGCCCAACAACCGCTGGGTGATCTCCTTGCCCCGGAAGGTCTCCTTGGTGATGTCCTCCAGGACCGTGTAGATCTCCTCCTTCTCCTCCTGGCTCAGCTCCCGGCCCGCGGCCTGGGCCGCCTCCATCAGCTCACGGGCGTAGCCGGCCGACTCGCTGATGATGGCCAGGGGGTTGTTGATCTCATGCGCCAGTCCCGCGGCCATCTTGCCCAGGGAGACCAGCTTGCTGGTCTGGGCCAGGTGTTCCTGGATCAAGTCCTTTTCCCGGTCCGCCGCCTGGATGCGCCCCACGATCCAATGGGCGGTGAACCAGGCCAGCACCGCCACCACCACCACGGTGGTGAAGAACAGGAACAACGCCACCCGGCGCGCGTGGAACAGGGAGACGAACTCCGAGTCCGGGTCCTCGGCCACCATCAGCAGCCAGCGTCCCTGGTTCAGCCAGCTCATGGCCGTCAGCAGGGGCCTGCCCCGCACCGTGCGTACCGTGCGCACCTCCACCTGGCCGCGCCGGGGGGCCTGGATGCTGCGCGGGTCGATGGGCTCGCGCCGGCCCACGTGGAGCTGCAACTCCATACCCCGGTTCAGCAGATAGGCGTCGCGCACCGCCCCCACCTGGCCCGAACGCAACAGGCGCTTGAAGGTATCGGTGTCGATGGTGGCCCGCAGATACCAACCGGCCTTCCCCCCGCGGCCCCGCACCGCGATGGCCAGGTGGGGCACATTACGATAGCCCAGGAACACGTCGCTGATGAACAGCCCCTTGCGTTGCACCTGGTGGAACCACACCGTGTCGTGATAGCTCTTGCCCAGCAGGTCGAACGGCCCCACGTAGGCGAACTGCCGCCCTTGGTCGTCGATCAGCCCCATGTCCACGAAGGAGCCGGCCAACGGCTTGACCACGGCGAAGACCCGTTCCAGGCCCTCCTGCCCCAGGGGGCGGAAGCTGTCCAGTTGGGCCAGGGTCTGCAGGTAGGACACCCGCTCGGCCAGGAACACCTCGATGGCCTCCCGCCGCTTCTCCACCACCCCCTTCAGGTTCTGCTCCACGGTGGAGCGCACATAGGTCTGGTAGTAGTGATACAGAGTCCCGCCCACGATGGGCAGGGGCAGACACACCACCAACAGCATCAACAGAAAGATGTTGCGCTTCAGCCGCTGGTAGTAGTCCAGGCGACGTACCTTGCCCGTGCCCCACAGACTCATGCCGTCCCGCCTTCGGACGCCTCGCCGTGGCCCATGGAGTAGTCCCCCTTGAGGAACAGCTCCACATAGCGGGCCACCACCGCGTCACTGTGCATGGTCACGTCCAACTGGCGCGAGCAGCCCATCAGCCGCCCCAGCATCTCCAGCTTCTCCTCCAGCTCGGCCTGGCCCAGCCGCTTGATGCGCGCGTTGACCAGGTCGGCCTTCTGGTCCACCCAGA
>MTPE01000028.1 GCA_002011835.1 Desulfarculaceae bacterium JdFR-95
GGGCAGGGCAGGGCTGCCCCGGCGGGGGCGGCAGGAGACACCCTGCGCCGATCCGAAAGGAGATTTGCCGACTATAGTCGGTCTCCCGTCCAGGGCCATCTGCCCCTTGACAGCCCCTAACCTTCGTGCCATATAGGCAATCATTGCCGTTGGCCAGGGCTGGTGGGCGCCTCTGGCCGTGGAGGATGGCCGCGCGGGGCCCGAGGTGACCGGCTGCGGCGGAGCCTCTGGGGTCGGGCGAGGCGACCACACCTGCCGATCAAGACGACCGTCCGTCGCCTGTCAGGCGCGGGGCAAAATTCCCCAACGGGGGGCCGATTGCTCCCTGGCGGGGGCGTACGCGCCCTGGCGGGCCGCGGTGGCGAGGAGCTTAGGGAGATGGAAGCGAGCCGAGGCGAGTTTCAGCCGCAGATCGTGCTGCTCTACTGCCGGCAGGCCCTGGCCGCGGGCGAGAAGCCCCGCCAGGGCTATCAAGAAGGCGCCGCCGGGGCGGCCAAGCTGGTGATGCTGCCCTGCAGCAGCAAGATGGAGGCCCCCCACCTGTTGCAGATCCTGGCCGAGGGCGCCGACGGCCTGGAGCTGGTGGCCTGCCCGGCCGGGGCCTGTCGCATGCTGGTGGGCAGCGACCGGGCCGAGCGCCGGGTGGCCCACGCCCGCCGGCTGTTGGAGAGCGTGGGCCTGGGCGCCGAGCGCCTGGGCATCACCCGGGGAGACGGCTTCACCCTGGAGGCGCTGATGGAGCTGGCCGCCGCCCGCGCCCGGGCGGTGGAGCCCCTGGGGCCCAACCCCGTGAAAGGAGACGGCCGATAGATGATCACCGCGGAATGGAAGCCCATGGACGAGCTGGTGGCGTCCCTCAAGAAGGGATACCGCCGCGTGCTCCTGTTGGGATGCGCCACCTGCGTGGCCGAGTGCGCCACCGGCGGCGAGCGCGAGGTCAACACCCTCGCCCCCCTGCTCAAGATGGCCCTGGCCAAAGAGGGCCAGGAGACCGAGATCATCGGGCGCACCCTGGAGCGGCAGTGTGAGCCCGAGTTCGTGGCCGAGGTGGCCGAGCTGGCCGGCCAGGTGGACGCCATCATGAGCCTGGCCTGCGGCATCGGCATGCAGCTGGTGGCCGAGACCTTCCCCGAGGTGCCCTTCCACCCCGGGGTCAACACCACCAGCCTGGCCATCCGCGAGGAGCCGGGCCTGTGGACCGCCCGCTGCGCCGCCTGCGGCGACTGCGTCCTGGGCGAGACCTTCGGCCTGTGCCCGGTGGCCCGCTGCGCCAAGAGCCTCATGAACGGACCCTGCGGCGGCACCCGCCCGGACGGCAGCTGCGAGGTGGACCCCGACACCCCCTGCATCTGGTACCTGATCGTGGAGAGGGCCAAGGCCCGCGGCGCCCTGGACAGCCTCGCCGACGTGCGCCCGGCCAAGGACTGGTCCAACAGCCGCCACGGCGGGCCCAAGCGCATGCTCAAAGAGGAGCTGAGGCCATGAGCGAGTACAAGGCCGGAACCAAGCTGGAGAGAGTGCTGGCCGCGGGCGAGTTCGCCCTCACCGTGGAGGTGGGCCCGCCCATGGGACCCGATCCCGAGCCCATGCGCCAGAAGGCCGCCCTGCTCAAGGGGCTGGCCGACGCCTACAACGTCACCGACTGCCAGACCGCGGTGGTGCGCATGTCCTCCATCGCCGGGGCCAAGCTCCTGCTGGAGGAGGGCTGCGAGCCGGTGATGCAGATGACCTGCCGCGACCGCAACCGCATCGCCATGCAGGCCGACCTGCTGGGCGCGTCGGCCCTAGGCCTGAAGAACGTGCTGGCCATCAGCGGCGACCACCAGAAGGCCAGCGCCCACGGCAAGCTCAAGGGCCACCCCGGGGCCAAAAACGTCTACGACATCGACAGCATCAACCTGGTGGCCACCATCAAGGGCCTGCGCGACGAGGCCCGCCAGCAGGGCGGCGACCCCATCACCGCTCCGGCGCCCTTCTTCATCGGCGCGGCCTGGACGCCCCTGGGTCCGCCGGTGGAGTACCGCGTGGCGCGGCTGGCCAAGAAGGTGGCTGCCGGGGCCGACTTCATCCAGACCCAGGCGGTCTACGACGTGGCCGCTTTCGCCGAGCAGGTGAAGAAGGCCGCCGAGGCCGGCCTCACCGAGCGGGTCCACATCCTGGCCGGGATCATCGTGCCCCGTTCGGCGGGCATGCTCTCCTACATGAACCGCAACGTGCCCGGGGTGGTGGTGCCCCAGGAGCTGATCCAGCGCCTCAAGGACGCCCGCGACCCCGAGGCNGAAGGGGTGAAGGTGACCGTGGAGCTGATCCAGCAGGTGCGCGAGATCCCGGGCGTGGCCGGGGTGCACCTGCAGGCCATCGAGGCCGAGCGCCTGCTGCCCGACATCATCCGCCAGGCCGGCCTGGCCCCGCGGCCCGAGCTGTAGGGCCGGCGGCCGGGCAGGGGGAAACAGCGCCATGAGCGAAGTGAAGTATCACGTCCCGGTGGGTCCCCAGCCCCCCCGCTTCGAGCCGGTGAGCAAGATCACCGCCCTGGAGCTGGAGGGCTGCCTGGGCTGCCTGAAGTGCGTCAAGCGCGACGCCTGCATCTACAAGGTCTACAAGAAGCGGGGCTTCTTCGCCGACCAGGTGGCCGACACCGCCGACAGCATGTGTGTGTCCTGCATGCGCTGCGTGCAGGAGTGCAAGAAGGGCATCCTCACCCGCGTCCTCAACCCCGCCTACCAGGAGCTGGGCGACGAGTACTGGCGGCCCGACATCATCGCCAGCCTGTGGAAACAGGCCGCCACGGGCAAGATCCCGGTCTCGGGCGCGGGCTACCGCGGCCCCTTCTGCGGCCCCGGCTTCGACCAGATGTGGACCGACATGAGCGAAATCGTGCGGCCCACCCGCGACGGCATCCACGGCCGGGAGTACATCAGCACCGTGATCGAGCTGGGCCGCAAGCCCGAGCGCCTGCGCTTCGACGAGCAGGGCCGCCTGGTGGGCGAGGCGCCGGTGTTCGTGGAGGTGCCCATCCCCATGATCCTGGACCTGCCCGGCGAGGGACGCCTGGGTCCGGGTACGCGGCGGGCCATGGCCCTGGCCGCGGCCGAGACCGGCACCCTGGCCCTGGCCACCCTGGCCGAGGCCGCGGGCGAGCTGGCCGACCTGCGCCCCCACCTGATCGTGCGCCTGGAGGACGTACCCTCCGAGATGGACGCCCTGGAGGGGGTGCGCATGGTGGAGTTCATCTGGCACCCCGAGGTCATGGACCAGGTGGCCGCGCTCAAGCAGGCCCGGCCCTGGATCGTGACCAGCGTGCGCCTGGCCCTGGACGAGAACGCGGC
>MTPE01000030.1 GCA_002011835.1 Desulfarculaceae bacterium JdFR-95
CGCTGAGGCCGGGGCCCGCGCGCCTTCCTCCTGCCGGGCAGGGCCGCTCCATTCTGGAGCGACCCTGCCCTTTTCGTTCCTCCTGGCCGCCTCTCCGGCCGGGGCCCTGGCAAACCTCCCGCGATCCTGCTATGTTGGTAGGGCGAAACGCACTTCGCACCAAGGGGGGACGAAGACCACGCGTCATGCCCGGCCCGGCCAAAGCTCGCAGACCCTCGCGCAGCACCTCCTCCAACCGCGACACCCCCATGCTGCGGCAGTACCTGGAGCTCAAGGCCCAGGTGCCCGACTGCATCCTGTTCTTCCGCATGGGCGACTTCTACGAGATGTTCTTCGAGGACGCGGTGGTGGCGGCCAAGGTGTTGGGCATCCAGCTCACCAGCCGCGACAAGGACTCCCCCGACCCGGTGCCCATGTGCGGGGTGCCCTTCCGCGCGGTGGACGCCTACCTGGCCAAGATGATCGAGGCCGGCTTCAAGGTCGCGGTCTGCGATCAGGTGGAGGACCCCAAGAAGGCCAAGGGCCTGGTGCGGCGCGAGATCACCCGGGTGGTCACCCCGGGGATGTTCATCGACCCCCAGCACCTGCCCGCCCATGAGCCCCGCTGGCTGGCCGCCCTGTGCCTGGTGGGAGGCCGGGCGGGACTGGCCTGCCTGGACCTGTCCTCGGGCGAGTTCCGCGCCACCGCCCTGGAGCCGGGCCCGCCTTTGGCCGACGAGCTGGCCCGTCTGGAGCCGGCCGAGCTGGTGGTGGCCGAGAGCCAGCAGAACCACCCCGCACTCGGCGGCCTGGAGGCGGTGGCCCACACCCCGCGCAGCACCTACCCCGGACGCCCCCCCACCCCGGCCCAGGCCGTCCAGGCCCTGGGCGAGCGCCTGGCCCCCGCCGAGGACGACCCACCGCCCGCGGCGGTGGTGGCCGCGGCCATGGCCTGGGAGGTGGTGGCCTCCACCCAGCGCTGCCGCCCGGGACACGTGGAGCGCCTGGAGCTGTACCGGGTGGAGACCCACATGGTCCTGGACGCCGCGGCCCGGCGCAACCTGGAGCTGTTCCGCTCCATCGCCGGCGGCACCCGCGCCGGCTCGCTCATCGCGGCCGTGGACCGCACCCACACCCCCATGGGCGCCCGCCTGCTGCGCGAGTGGCTGTCCTTCCCCCTCATGGACCGGACCAAGGTGGAGGAGCGCCACCAGGCGGTGGAGGAGCTGGTGGAGGCGCCCCTCTCCTTGGAGGAACTGGGCGAGGTGCTGCAGGCCATGCCCGACCTGCCTCGGCTGGTGGGGCGGGCCAGCCTGGGCCAGGCCACCCCCCGCGACCTGGCCGCCCTGCGCGACGCCCTGGGCCTGCTGCCCCGCCTGGAACAGACCGCGGCGGTGCTGTCGGCCCCCCTGGTGGCCCGCCAGCGCCAGCACCTGGCCGGCCTGGAGGAGCTGGCCGCCACCCTGCGGCGCACCCTCACCCCCAACCCGCCCGCCTCCCTGGCCGAAGGCGGGGTGATCGCCGACGGCGTGGACCCCGAGCTGGACCAGGCCCGCCAGCTCATGGGCCAGGGCAAGGACTGGATCGCCGGGCTGCAGGCCACCCTGCGGGCCGAGACCGGCATCCCCTCCCTCAAGGTGGGCTTCAACAAGGTCTTCGGCTACTACATCGAGGTCACCCGCGCCCACCTGGACAAGGTGCCCGAGCACTTCATCCGCCGCCAGACCCTGGCCGGGGCCGAGCGCTACGTCACCCCGGAGCTCAAGGAGCGCGAGGCCGCGGTGCTGGGGGCCGAGGAGCGCGCGCTCAACCTGGAGCGCGAGGCCTTCGAGCGCCTGCGCCGGCAGGTGGCCGAGCACAGCCGGCCGCTCATGGCCTGTGCCCGGGCCGTAGCCACCCTGGACGTGCTGGCCGCCTTCGCCCGCCTGGCCCTGGCCGAACGCTACGTGCGCCCCCGCATGAGCGACGACGGCAGCATCACCATCCGCCAGGGCCGCCACCCGGTGGTGGAACAGATGCTGCCCGCGGGCGAGTTCGTGCCCAACGACGTGCACCTGGACATGGAAAACGAACAGGTGCTCATCATCACCGGCCCCAACATGGCGGGCAAGTCCACCATCCTGCGCCAGGTGGCCCTGATCTGCCTGCTGGCCCAGGCGGGATGCTTCGTGCCCGCGGCCGAGGCCCACCTCTGCCTGGTGGACCGCATCTTCACCCGTGTGGGGGCCATGGACGACCTGGCCGGAGGACGCAGCACCTTCATGGTGGAGATGACCGAGACCAGCCAGATCCTGCGCCAGGCCACCCCCCGCTCCCTGGTCATCCTGGACGAGGTGGGCCGCGGCACCTCCACCTTCGACGGCCTGTCCATCGCCTGGGCCGTGGCCGAGTACCTGCACGAGCTGGCCGGGGTGGGGGTCAAGACCCTGTTCGCTACCCACTACCACGAACTCACCGAGCTGGCCGCACGCCTGCCCCGGGTCAAGAACTACAACGTGGCGGTCAAGGAGTACCGCGGCAACATCGTGTTCCTGCGCAAGCTCACCCCCGGCGGGGTGAGCCGCTCCTACGGCATCGCCGTGGCCCGCCTGGCCGGACTGCCCGAGGAGGTGCTGGCCCGGGCGCGGGAGATCCTGGCCCGCCTGGAGCAAGGCCGCCGCGCTCCGGGCACGCCACCGGCCCTCTCCCGCCGGGACTCCGGGGTGCAGCTCAGCCTGTTCGCCCCGGCCGAACACCCGGTGCTCAGGCGCCTGGCCCAGATGGACCCCATGCGCATGACCCCCCTGGAGGCCCTGCAGGCCCTGGACGAGCTGAAACGTGCCCTGTCGTAGAGCCATCACCCTGCTGCTGATCCTGCTGGCCCTGGCCGCCGCCTCCCCCGCCTGGGCCCAGGACGAGGCCGCGGTCTATCGCCGCGCGCGCAGCGACTACTACTGGCTCATCAAGCACCCCCAGGCCCGCAAGGTGTTCCAGAACTGGACCACCCTCGCCGACCGCTTCGCCCGCATCTACACCAGCTCGCCCCGCGGTCCCTATGCCGCCCGCTCCCTCTACTGGATGGGCCGCATCCACGCCGGGGCCTGGCGCCAGTTCCGCCGNAAGGCCGAGTTCTACCGCGCGGTGGACGCCTACCGCCGGCTGACCAAGCAGTTCCCCGCCTCGCGCCTGGCCGACGACGCCCAGTACCAACTGGGTCGCCTCTACGAGCAGAAGGGCGACCTGCAGCAGGCCTACCTGGAATACCTGCGCGTGACCGTCAACTACCCCCGGGGAGACATGGTGGCCCCGGCCAAGCGGCGCCTGGACGCCCTGGAGCGGGTGCTGGTGGCGCGGCGGCCGGCGGCCGGCA
>MTPE01000031.1 GCA_002011835.1 Desulfarculaceae bacterium JdFR-95
TCGCCGGCCATGAAGAAGGTGCTGCACATGCTGGAGCGGGTGGCGCCCACCGACACCACGGTGCTGCTCACCGGCGAGAGCGGCACGGGCAAGGGGCTTCTNGCCCGGCGCCTGCACGAGCNGAGCCGGCGCGCCGACCATCCCTTCGTGGCGGTGGACTGCTCCACCCTGGTGCCCACCCTGTTCGAGAGCGAGCTGTTCGGCCACGTCAAGGGCGCCTTCACCGGGGCCGAGTCCAACAAGATCGGCAAGTTCGAGCTGAGCCGCGGGGGCACCCTGTTCCTGGACGAGGTGGGCAACATCTCCCTGGACATCCAGGCCAAGCTGCTCAAGGCCGTGGAGGAGCGCACCATCTGCAAGGTGGGCAGCAACCGGGTGATCCGGGTGGACACCCGCCTGGTGGCGGCCACCAACCAGAACCTGGCCGAGGCGGTGAGGAAGGGCACCTTCCGCGAGGACTTGTTCTACCGCTTGAACGTGGTGGAGCTGCGCCTGCCGCCCTTGCGGGAGCGGCCCGAGGACATCGAGCCCCTCACCGAGTTGTTCCTGGAGCAGTTCCGGGGTCTGAGTGCGGTACGGGTGCGGGGCTTCACTCCCCAGGCCATGGCCCTGCTCAAGTCGTACCACTGGCCGGGCAACGTGCGCGAGCTGATGAACACGGTACAGCGGGTGATGGTCCTGGCCAGCGGTCCCCAGATCGGGGCCGAGGAGGTGGAGGCCGCCTTGCCCGGGGTGGAGGCCAGCGAGGAGGAGCCGGTGAGCCTGGCCGAGGTGGAGCGCCGCCACATCCAGAAGATGCTGGACCGCCTGGGGGGACACCTCACCAAGACCGCCCAGGCCCTGGGCATNGACCGCAAGACCCTGCGCCTGAAGATCCGCAAGTACGGCCTCAGCGTCTGAAACCCCGCCGAAAAGAGCCACCCGTCGATTTGCCCGCCTTGACCGGCTTGGGCCAGGGTGGGCACAATCAAATAAGGACCATCTGGACGCTCGCGGCAATCACGAGGGAGAGTCATGCCCGATTTCGCTGAGGAGACGATCACGGTTCTGGTCATCGACGACGAGGAGGCCCTGCGCGACGCCTGCCGGCAGGTGCTGGCCCGCGAGGGCTACCAGGTGGTCACCGCGGCCGACGGCGAGGCGGCCCTGGAGCTGGCCCGCCAGCAGCCTCCCCAGGTGGCCCTGGTGGACCTGAAGATCCCCAAGCTGCCCGGCATGGCGGTGCTGGACGAGCTGGGATACCTGGCGCCGGACTGCGTCAAGGTGGTGATCACCGCCTACGCCACCGTGTCCTCGGCCCTGGACGCGGTGCGCCACGGCGCCTACGATTTCCTACCCAAGCCCTTCACCCCCGAGGAGCTGCGCCACGTCACCACCCGCGCCCTGGAACACCGCACGCTCCTGCTGGAGAACCAGCGCCTGCAACAGGAGCGGAACCAGGCCTGGCAGCTACTGGAGGAGGACCTGGAGCCAAAGGTGCTGGCCCCCTTGCGGGAGGCGCGGCAGACCTTGCGCGGGCTGGCCGGGCGGCTGTCCGGCTCGGAGCAGGAAGCCTTGTCCCAGGCCCTGGGACGGCTGGAGCAGGCCCTGGAGGTGCTGGAGGGCTGGCCCCGCGGCCAGGAGAGAGAGGAATAGCCCCGCGTCATGGGTGGAAGCCATAGTAGTCTGGCTCTGGCCCACGAGACCGCTTTTTTCCGACAGGGTTGGTGTCTTTTGCAGGGACGGGTACGTTCCCCGCGGGACGGACGCTCGTTTGGGGATTCTCTACCTCTGAGGTAGTGTTTGTGCGCTTGACCCTCGCGCCTCTTTGATGCTACGGTAGAACTACCTTTCCTCTTGCCCTGCTGCGTCGGCCCCTGGGGCTGGCGGCAGCATAGATGAGGTTCCCTGCGGTTTGCCCCTGGCCGCGAGACCGACCGAACGCGCACCTGGCCGCTCGCGGTTGATCAGCGGGCGGTGTCGCACACCCAGATCATTTTGGAGGACGACGATGAGAGGGCGTATGTTTGGTGGGACCCTTGTCCTTGTGGTCCTGGCCGCCCTGCTGGCCGTGGGGTTGGCGCCGGCACCGGCGCCGGCGGCCCAGCCGGTGGTGATCGGGGTCACCACCTCCTTGGGCTTCCTGGAGGGCAAGGAGAGCCTGCGGGCAGTGGAGCTGGCCGTGGCCGAGATCAATGCTGCCGGCGGAGTGAACGTGGCCGGGGTGAAACGCCCCTTCAAGGTGGAGTCCATCGACATCCGCGACGCCGCCCCTGGTGTGCCGGTGCCCGAGGCCCTGCTGGGCATCGAGAAGCTCATCCTGGAGAAGAAGCCCCACGCCTTGGTGGTGGGGCCCTTCCGCTCCGAGGCCCTCACTGCGGGCATGGACCTGATCGCCAAGCACAAGGTGCCCCTGCTGGGGACCATCGCCATGACCCCCAGGACCGAGGGCATGATCGCCAAGAACCCCAAGTACAAGTACGTATTCCGGGTGTGCCTGAACGCCAAGTATTTCGTGGGCTACCTGGTGGGCACCATGGCCTTCCTGCGCGAGCAGTTCGGCTTCCAGAAGGTCTTCATCATGCACCAGGACGTGGCCTGGGCCCGCATCACCGCCAAGATCGTGGGCAAGATCCTCACCGGCAAGCTCAAGATGCAGGTGGTGGGCAAAGAGAGCTTCCCCACCGGCGCGGACAACTTCTCCGCCGCGCTCATGAAGGCCAAGCTCAAGGGCGCCCAGATCATCCTGCCCATCTTCGACATGCCCCAGAGCGGTATCCTGGTCAAGCAGTGGCGGGCCATGAAGGTCCCGGCCATAATGGCCGGCTTCATCTCCCCTCTGGCCGGACCGGCGGCCTGGAAGACCTTCGACGGCAAGATCGGCGGCGCCATCAACTGCGTATTCGAGATCGGCAACATGCCCGCAGCCAAGTATCCGCCGGCCAAGGCCTTCTATGACGCCTACCTGAAGAAGTACGGCAAGCCCATCGAGGCCGGCCACGGCCCCGCGCCCTCCTACGCCGCGGTGTACCTGCTCAAGGCGGCCATCGAGAAGGCCGGCAGCCTGGAGGCGGACAAGATCGTCGACGCCCTGGCCAGCATCGAGACCGACGCGGTCATGGGGCACGTCAAGTTCACCAAGGGCCACCAGGTGGTCTATGGCAAGGACCCGGCTAAGGAGGCCCTGGGCTGCGTGTTCCAGTGGCGCGAGGACGGCAGCCGCGTGATCGTCTATCCCCCGGCCATCGCCGAAGGCAAGATCCGCCTGCCCGCCTGGATGGCCAAGAAGTAGCCAGGCTCCGGTGTAAGTAGTAAGTAGAAGTCAGGAAGAAAGCGGCGCCGGCGGGG
>MTPE01000424.1 GCA_002011835.1 Desulfarculaceae bacterium JdFR-95
CGGAGATAGCGGAGACGGTGCGCCGGCGCTACCGCCTGCCACTGGACAAGGTGCGGGTGATCCCCAACTACGTAGACACCCAGCGCTTCGCCCCCGACCCCGCGGTGCGCCCCCACCCGCGGCGGGTGCTGTTCGTGGGGCGCCTGGCCGAGCAGAAGAACCCCCTGGCCCTGGTGGAGGCGATGGCGGGGCTGGAGGTGGAGCTGGTCATGGTGGGCGAGGGGCCCCTGGAGGAGGCGGTGCGGCGCCAGGCCCGGAGGCTGGGGGTGGAGCTGTCCCTGCGGCCCCGGCTGCCCCAGGCCGAGCTGCCCGGGCTGATGCGCTCCAGCGCCTGCCTGGTGCTGCCCTCGCGCTACGAGGGCCATCCCAAGGTGCTCCTGGAGGCCATGGCCACGGGCCGGCCGGTGGTGGCGGCGCGGGTGGAGGGCATCGCCTCCCTGGTGGAGCACGGCCGCACCGGCTGGCTGTGCGAGCCGGTGGCGGAGGACATACGCCGCGCCGTGGCCGAGGTGCTGGAAGACCCCGTGCGGGCCGAGGAGGTGGGCCGGGCCGCGCGGCGCATGGTGGAGGAGCGTTTTTCCCTGCCCCGGGTGGCGGAGCAGGAGCTGGCCCTCTACCGGGAGCTGGCGGCATGAGGCGGCTCAGGACATGGTTGCGGTCCCTGGTGGTGGGGGCGGTGGGCCGGCTGCCGGCCGGGGCCCTGGAGTCGCTGCTGGTGCGCCTGGCCGCCTGGTACACCGAGGCCCGCCCCCCGGAGCAGGCTTTGCGCTTCCTGCTCTCCCTGGACAACCGGCTCTACTCCCTGCAGGGGCGCCTGGCCATAGCCTACGGCGGAGGCGAGCACACCAAGCACCGCCACACCGGCTATCATGACTTCTTCGTGGCGCGGGTGAGGCCGGGCCAGCGGGTCCTGGACGTGGGCTGCGGCAGCGGCGCCCTGGCCGAGGACCTGGCCCGGCGGGCCGGGGCCCAGGTGGTGGGGGTGGACCAGGACCGCCAGGCCATAGCCCGCGCCCGGCGTGAGCACGCCCACCCCCAGGTGGAGTACCGTCAAGGCCGGGTGCCGGAAGACCTGCCCGGGGAGCGCTTCCAGGTGGTGGTGCTCTCCAACCTGCTGGAGCACCTGCCCCGGCGGGTGGAGTTCCTGCGCGAAGTGGTGGAGCGCCTCCAGCCCGAGCGCCTGCTCGTCCGCGTGCCCCTGTACGAGCGCGACTGGCGGGTGCCCCTGAAGCAGGAGCTGGGCCTGGAGTGGCGGGCCGACCCCACCCACCACACCGAGTACACCCTGGAGAGCTTCGCCGCGGAGATGGCCGCCGCGGGCCTGGAGGTGGTGGAGCAGATGGTGCGCTGGGGTGAGATCTGGGCGGAGGTGCGACCGCGATGAGCCGGCCCGAGGTGAGCGTGATCATGGCCGTACACGACGGCGGCCCCCTCCTGGCCCGGGCGGTGGAGAGCGTGCTGGCCCAGAGCCTGGCGGAGCTGGAGCTGATCGTGGTGGACGACGGCTCCACCGACGGCTCGGATCAGGTCTTGGCCCGTTATGCACGGGAAGACCCCCGCCTGGTGGTGCTGACCAACCCTCGGCGCCTGGGCCTGGCCGCCTCGCTCAACCGCGCCCTGGAGCGCGCCCGCGGCCGCTATCTGGCCCGAATGGACGCCGACGACTTCTCCCTGCCCCACCGCCTGGCCGAGCAGGCCGCCTTCCTGGACGCCAACCCCCGGGTGGTCATCGTGGGCAGCGCGGTGCTGCCGGTGGACACAGAGGGCCGGGTGCTGGGCCGGGCGCGGGTACAACCGGCCAGCGATGCGGCCATACGCAACAAGATGCTCTTGCACAACGCCTTCCACCACCCCAGCGTGATGCTGCGGCGCGAGCTTCTGGTGCGGGCGGGCCTGGCCTTTGACCCGGGATTGGCCTATGCCCAGGACTACGAGCTGTGGTCGCGCCTTTTGGCCCACGGCCGGGGAGCCAACCTGCCCCAGACCCTGGTGCGCATGACCATCCACCCCGGCCAGGGCTCGCAGGCGGCCTGGGAGGCACAGCAGGAGGCGGCCGACCGCGTGGCCCTGGTCAACCTGGCCGCCCGCGGCCTGGGGGGGGCCTTCACCCCGGAGGAGGTGCGGCTCATGCGCCGGGCCGGGTTCAGCGCCGCGGGTCTGAGCGGCCGCGAGCTGGCCCGGGCGGCACGTCTCCTGCGGCGGCTGTACGCCCTGGTGGACGAGGGCCGCGACGACCCCCACTGGCGGCAGGTACAGCGTGAGACCTGGGCCGCCCTGCGCCGCGCCTGGCGCCGGGCGCGGCCGCCGGGACGGGCGGCGGCCCTGGCCGTCCTGGCCCGGGCGGACCCTGCGGGCCTGGTGCGCGACGGGCTAGCCCTGCTGCGGGGCCGGCGGCCCCTGCCCGAGAGGCTGGAGCGCCTCACCCTGGTCATCGCCGATCTGGGGTCGGGTGGGGCGCAGCGCCTGCTCAGCCTGTTGGCCGGGGCCTGGGCCGAGCAGGGGCGGCAGGTCACCGTGGTCACCCTGGGTGGCCGGGGGGACGACTTCTTCACCCTGCACCCCCGGGTACGGCGCCTGGCCCTGGACTGCCTGGGCACCTCGCAGGGGCTGCGGCAGGCCCTGACCAACAACGCGCGCCGCCTGTGGCGCCTGCGCCGGGCCATCACCGCCGGCCGTCCCCAGGCGGTGATCTCCTTCATGGACCGCACCAACGTGCTCACGCTTTTGGCCACCCGGGGCCTGGGCCGGCCGGTGATCGCCACCGAACACAGTCACCCCCAGCGCAACGAGACCGACCCGGTGTGGATCGCCCTGCGGCGGCTCACCTACCCCTGGGCGGAGGTGGTGCAGTGTGTGAGCCGCGAGGGTGCGGACTACGTCAGCCGCTTTGTCTCCCCCGCCCGGGTGGAGGTGATGCCCGCACCGGTGCTGCCGCCGCCGCAGGAGACCCCGCCGCTGGAGCTGCCGGACTGCCCGCCCCTGGAGCGCTGCGTGGTGGGCCTGGGGCGGCTCTCCCCGGAGAAGGGCTTCGACCTGCTCCTGCGCGCCTTCGCCCGCCTGGCCCCGGAACACCCCGAATGGCACCTGGTGATCGTGGGCGAAGGGCCGGCGCGGGAGGAGCTGGAGGAGCTGCGGGCCGAGCTGGGCCTGGAGGGACGGGCCCACCTGACCGGTGCCCGGCGCGGGGTGTATGGTATCCTCTCCTGCGCGGGCCTAGTGGTGATGCCCTCGCGCTACGAGGGCTTCCCCCTGGTCCTGGTGGAGGCCATGTCCTGCGGCGCACCGGTGGTGGTCACGGCCTGCAC
>MTPE01000464.1 GCA_002011835.1 Desulfarculaceae bacterium JdFR-95
CACTACCGGCCCGAACAGTACCAGGTGTGAGGCAGGCCGGCAGACATCCCGCCAACCGTGACCCAACGTGGGGGGGAGGAAGGAGAACCGCATGGCACTCAAGATCGAGGGCGTATGGCCCCCCATCGTGACCCCCTTCCGCCCGGACCAGGAGCTGGACCTGGAGGCGCTCAAGGCCAACCTGGCCCGCTGGAACACCACCGGCCTGGCCGGATACCTGGCCACCGGCTCCAACGGCGAGGCCGTGTTCCTGAGCCCGAAGGAACGCGAGGCGGTGCTGGCCACGGTGGTGGAGCACGCCGCGCCGGACAAGCTGGTCATGGCCGGAACCGGCCAGGAGTCCACCCGCGCCACCATCGCCGCCACCCGCCGCGCGGCCGAGCTGGGCGCCCACTGCGCCCTGGTGGTCACTCCCTGCTACTTCAAGAGCCAGATGACCCCCACCCGCCTGGAGGCCCACTTCCAGGCCGTGGCCGACGCCTCGCCCATACCCGTGCTGGTCTACAACTTCCCCCAGGCCACGGGCGTGAACCTGGGCCCGGAGAGCGTGGCCCGGCTGTCGGAGCACCCCAACATCGCCGGCATCAAGGACAGCTCCGGCAACATCGCCCAGCTCAGTGAGATCGTGCATCTGGCCCGGGAGGACTTCGCGGTCATGGTGGGCAACGCCGAGGTGTTCCACCCCGCCCTGGCCTGCGGCGCGCGGGGGGCCATCCTGGCCGTGTCCAACGTGATCCCCGAGCGCTGCGTGGAGCTGATCCAGGCCTTCGCCGCGGGAGAGATGGAGCGCGCCCGCCGCCTGCAGTGGGCCATCGCCCGCCTGGCGGCCATGGTCACCCGTATCCACGGCGTGGGCGGGCTCAAGGCGGCCATGTCCCTGGTGGGATACCAGCCGGGGGTGGTGCGCCCGCCCCTGACCATACCCGGCCCGGAGGTGGTGCAAGAGCTGGCCGCCGAGCTCACCGCCCTGGGCTACCAGGTCTCGCGCTAGAGTCGGCGACATGGCCGGGATTGCGGAGTCGGCGGTGGCGGCCATGGTGGAGCGCGCCCGCCGGGCCTGGCGGGCCTGGGGCCGGCTGCTGGCCGACGACCCCACGGTGCGGGCCAAGGCCGCAGAGCTGAGCGCCCTGGCGACGGAGAACCAACGGGCCTTCGCCCAGTCCGGGGTGTATGAGATCTGCGCCGCCTGCGCGGCCGAGGACAGCGGTAGCTGCTGCCAGGAGGGCATCGAGAGGCATTTCCACTGGCAGCACCTGCTGATCAACCTCCTGCTGGGCGGGGAGCTGCCTCCGACGCGCCAGGTGCCCGGCCAGTGTTTCTTCAACGGCCCCCGCGGCTGCCTGCTGCGAGCCAAGTTCTCCATCTGCCTGAACCACTTCTGNCCCCGCCTGCGCCGGGCCCTGGGGGAGGAGCNCTGNGAGGAGCTGGTNCGCCGCGCCAGCCGCGAGATCTGGGCCGGCTACGAGCTGGAGAACGCTATGCGCGCGGCCCTGCGCCGCCAGGGGTGGGACTGGGAGAGCGCCGCAGGCCCATGAATGCGGCCACACGGTCGGCCCAGGCACGCAGTCCGCGGCGGGAATGGCCGGGGGGGAGAGAAGCGGCCGCGCTCAACAACTCGGGCCGCTGGGAGAGGATCAGGGCACAAGCCAGCTCGGCCGCCTGGCCGGTGAGGCGGGCACAGTGTTCCCGCAGGGCGCGGCGGCCCTTGCCGGCCCGACGCCGCAGCTCGCGGCAGCAGGTGGCGCCGTGGACGCGGATGAAGTCCTGGTGCAGGCGGCGGGCCAGGGTCCGCGTCCGTTGTTGCGCGCGCCGGCCCCCTTGCCCCAGGAACAGGCCCAGGGCCAGGCAGGCCCCGGAGACCGCCCCGCACAGACAGCCCGCCCCACCCAGGCCCTCGGGCAGGGCCGCGGCCAGGCCCGCCGCCTCCTCCGGCCCCAGCCCGCCTCCCAGGCGCCGGTTCAGCACCGTCAGTACCGCCGGGGCGCACAGCATGCGCCCCTCGGCCATGAGTTGGGCCGCCTCCCGCCCCACCTCGCGGCAGAGCCGGGAGACGGCCGCCTCTGTCTGGCCTCTGTCCAAGGCTAGTCGGCCTCCTCCACCGGGTAGTCGGCCTCCAGCCAGGCCTTGATGCCGCCGGGGTAGCGGTACACGTTGCGGTAGCCTAGCTTCACCGCCCACATGGCCCCGTTGTGACTGCGCCCACACTTGGGGAAGCCGCAGTACACCACGATGAGGCGGTCCTTGTCCGGCCCCAGGAACTTGCGATAGGCTTCCTGGCGCTTGGCGTCCAGCTGGGTCACCTCCTGCACCGGAAACTCGAACTGCTTGGCGGTGGGGATGTGGTGCTTCTTGTAGCTGGCGTCATAGGGCATGGTGTCCACGATGAGCATGGGCCGCTTCTGGTCCAGCCACTTCTTCAGGGTGGCGGTGTCCACCACCTTGTAGCCACCCCGCACCACCTCGTTGTGGAACTTGATCACCAGCTTCTCGTTGTCCAACTCCTTGGGGCCGAACAGGGCCCAGGCCCCGCCCGCATAGGCCAGCAGGACCACCATGCTCAGGCCCACCAGGGCCGCAAACTTCCACCCTCTCATGACTCACCTCCTGTCTGCCTCCACTTTCGCCCTCAGCATCAGGCGCCAGCCGCCGGTCCCGCCCGAAGGGAAGCCGTGCCGCCAGCGCCAGAAATAGAGCCACCCCGCCACGGCCAAGAGCCCCAGGTCGCGCCACAGGGCCTGGCGCAGGGAATGCTGCTGGGCCTGCTCCGCAGGGCTGAAACAACCGCAGTCGATCTCCAGCCCCGCCAGCACCCCGAACCACAGCACGCCCGCGAACACCGCCAGCATGCCCGTGATCAGCCCCAGCGCCCCCCGCACCTCCAGCACCAGACCCAGCCCGGCCAGGACCTCCAATACCGGCAGGCCCAGGGCCAGGGGGTCCACCAGGACCTCCGGCGCCAGGCCGTAGCGCGAGATCACGGCCGCGAACCCACGCGGGTCCCCCAGCTTGACCAGACCGGCATACACGAACACGCCCCCCAACAACCAGCGTCCAGCCCGGTATGCCCAGGGCCCGATGCGCGACCAGATGGGACGGCGATGCATGTTGCCTCCTTGCCGGGTTCGGCCGGGGTCTTTCGGGAGGGCATTATCATCGCTTTTTTCGATTGAGTCCAATAGATAATGTGGATGGCGATGCCAGGACCCGATTCCCCGCCCCAATGCCTCGATACCGGAGCGGCACTCACCCCTTGAGCCAAGACCCGGATGGGGCTATGGTGCGGAAGGCGA
>MTPE01000487.1 GCA_002011835.1 Desulfarculaceae bacterium JdFR-95
CCGCGGGCAGGAGCGCCTGCTCCTGCCCGCGGGGGCGGGGGGCTTTTGCCCGGAGTCGGGTTAGTCGTCGAAGTCGCCGGCAGGGCCCTTGTCGGTGTTCAGGGTCTTGGCCCGCTCGCGGATCTTGTCCTCGGTCCACTGGGCGGGGTCCTCGATGCGGCCCACCTTGGGGCCCAGGTCGTAGCTGCCCGCCTCCAGGATGGCTTGGATGGCCAACGGCGCGGTGTCGGCGGCGTTGAACACGTTCACCAGCAGGTCGTAGACGAAGTCCTCCACCGCCTTGGCGCAGCGCTCGCGGATATGTTTGGGCTGGCTCATGAGCTTGTTCTCGAAGGGCAGGTTGAGCTTCTTGTAGTTGCCGCCCTTCCAGCCCTGGGCCTTGGCGTAGGCCTTCATCTCCTCCCACAGCTCGGGGGTCACGCCCTGGTCGGGCAGCTTGACGAACTCGCCGTTTTCGTCCAGCTCGGCGTTGCCGTAGGCGTTGACCTTGACCCCCCAGGTGAGCATCTGTAAGGCGGTGGCCACGTTGGCCTTGGTGGTGCGGGTCTCCTGGGCGATGCGGCGCAGGCGCTCGGAGTCGTTGCCGCTGGTGCCGTGCTGGGCGCCGGAGACCTTGTAGGGCTCCAGGGCCTTGTGGATCTCGGCCGTGAGCTCCACCTGGATGCCCTGGTCGGCGGTCTGGATGCCGTGGGCGGTGCCGTTGTTGAGGGCGATCCAGTCGGGGAAGATGTCGTGGGCGTTGAGCCCCTGGATCAGGAACAGGGCCTCNTCCACNGTGGACANCCCCTCCTTGCCCTTGATCTCGCCCACCTCGGTCTCCAGACCCGCCCAGGCCGGCACCAGGGGGTTGAGCTCGATGCTGGCCAGGAGGTTCTCGTCGTCGGGCAGGTGGGAGGCGTCGATGGCGATGGAGGTGAGTCCGGCCTCGAACAGGGTGGGGATCTCCACCTTGGCCTGGGCGATGTCCTCGGGCCCCTTGATGCCGTAGTGGTCGGCGTGCAGGGCCACGGGCACGGTGATGCCCAGCTCGTTCATCACCGCGTCCACCTGGCGGGCCAGGTTCCAGTAGTTGGTGGCGCAGTAGGCGTTGCGGCCGCCCTCGCTCTTGGCGATCTCTATGATGATGGCGGCGTTGGCACGCTGGGCCGCGGCCAGGGTGCCCCGGATCACTAGGTGGTTGCGCCCGTTGGCCGCGATGGTCATGGCCTGGCCCTTGGCCANCAGCGCCCGGTCGATCACCTTGCCGCTGACGATNAGCGCCCGCGAGTTGGGNAACAGCTTCTGCACGTTGGGGGGCCGGCCGATGGCCAGAGCCTTGTCGAAGTCACTGGACATGGGAATCCTCCTTGTTTCCGCAAAAGCGATGCGGGTGGAATCAAGCTCGACCCTTTATTCTAGCCCGGCCGGGGGCCGGCAGGCAACGCGGAGGCCCTAGCGGTCGAAGTCGTAAGGGCGGTCGTCGTCCCGGTCGTAGGGAAGGTCGCAGAACTCCAGGAAGGTGAGGGGCTTGAGCGCGGTGATGCGATGGGCGAGCAGGGGCCGCATCCACAGGCGATAGCCCACGTCCAGGATCAGCTCCACCTTTTCGTGGCTGAAGGGGCAGGCCAGCTCCACCCGGGCCTGGCCGGCGAAGACGTAGAAGCCCTCGCACTTGTGGCGGTGCCAGTGTCCGCCGCGGTGGCCTGCGTCCGGCTCCAGGGTGAGTATGCCCACCCGGGCCAGGGGCAGGCCGTCGGCCACCAGGTGGGCCTCGCCGCGGGCGTCGCGGTGGATCTTCTCCGTGGCGAAGCGGGTGGTGACCGGCAGGCGCACCAGGTCGAAGCGCTCCTCCAGGGGGGGAGGCTCCTGCTCCGGGGGGGTGGTCTCGCGTCCGCCCAGGGCCTTGAGCCGGGCCTGTTCCTCCGGGGGCAGGGGCACCACGCCTCCCAGCAGGCGCGCGCGCAGCACCACCGCCGCGGCGGCCTCGATGCGTTCACTGCGGGCCCAGGCCATGGCCAGGTCGGGCCCCAGGGCCAGGGTGCCGTGGTGGTCCAGGAGCATGGCGTCGTAGCGGCGCAGGAAGGGCTCGGCCCGGCGGGCCAGCTCCGGGCTGCCGGGGGTGGCGTAGGGCACCCGGGGCACCTCGCCCAGGCTCAGGAGCAGCTCGGGCAGGGCCTCGGCGGGCAACTCCTGCCCCGCCGCCACCAGGGCCGCGGCCGCCGGGGAGTGGGCGTGTACCACCGCCCCCACCTCGGGCCGCAGGCGATAGGCGGCCAGGTGCAGGCCCAGCTCGCTGCTGGGCCGGCCCCCGCCCGAGACCACCCGCCCCGCCGGGTCCACCTCCACCAGCTCCTCGGCCGTGACCCAGGCCTTGCTGCGGCCCGAGGGCGTGACCAGGATGTTGCCGCTGGGCAGGCGGCAGGAGATGTTGCCGTCGGTGGCGCGCATGGCGCCGGTGGCGTGGGCCAGGCGGCAGAGGCGGATCATCTCGGCCCGCAGATCGCTCATCCCGCGGCCTCCTCCCGGGCCGGTTCCGCAGGCGGAGATTCCGGTTCAGCGTCCTCGAAGGGCCGCTCCAGGCGCCCCTCGGCGGCCAGGCGGTCCAGCTCCTCCAGGGCTCCCTCCAGGAGCTCTATGCGCTGGCGCGGCTTCTTGCGCCGGTCCACGAACAGGTAGTAGCGGCCCTTGAACCAGCACAGGCCGCTCTGCAGCATCAGCCCGGCGAACTGCAGGCGCTCGTAGGCCAACTGCACTCCCCGCTCGCGGATCTCCCGTTCCAGCTCACGCAGGCGTGCCTCGATCTTGCTCTTGCGGGCCACTTCTACTCGCTCCCTGTCAGCTCCTGCTCCAGAAACTCGCGCACCGCCGGCCGCAGGTACACCCCGCTCAGGTCCAGGGTCTTGAGCGCCGCCCCCAACTGCCGGGCCCGGCCCTGGGGACCGAGGCGGCGGTCCACAAAGGCTACCAGCCGGTCCCCCAGACGGCAAAGTCCGCCGCGGGAGGTGAAACCCTCGCCGTCCTCCAGATACTCCAGACGCACCTCCACCCCCAGTTGCGCGGCCAGTTGGTTGAGCAGCATCCACAGGCGCCGATCTTCCACTAGCCGCCCTCCCTGGTGTGGTTCATGGTTGCAGGCGCACCACGAAGGGGGTGTCCATGAGCCCCTGGCGCTCCCAGGCCCGGGCCTGGCGCTGGGCCTGGGCCGGGGTGGGGAAGCGCCCCACGCACACCCGATACCAGCGCCCCTTGGCCTTCAGGTCCACGGCCACGATGCGACCCTTGAGCCCCTGGCGGGCGAGGCGGGCCT
>MTPE01000066.1 GCA_002011835.1 Desulfarculaceae bacterium JdFR-95
TGGAGATCACCGCCACCTCGGTGGTGCCCCCGCCGATGTCCACCACCATGGAGCCCCGCGGCTGGTCTATGGGCAGNCCCGCCCCGATGGCCGCGGCCATGGGNTCCTCGATGAGATAGATGTCNCGNGCNCCGGCCTGCTCCGCACTCTCGATCACCGCCCGCTTCTCCACCTGCGTCACCCCGGTGGGCACCCCGATCAGCATGCGAGGCTTGATCAACCCCGCCGCACGGCGCACCTTGGAGATGAACTCCTTGATCATCACCCGGGTGAGGTCGAAGTCGGCGATAACCCCGTCCTTGAGGGGCCGGCTGGCCAGGATGGAGGGATTGGTGCGCCCCAGATATTCCTTGGCCTGGTGACCCACCGCCACCGGCTTGCCCGTGTCGCGGCGGATGGCCACCACCGAGGGCTCGTTGAGCACGACACCACGACCCTTGATGTAAATAAGGGTGTTGGCCGTGCCCAGGTCCATGGCCATGTCCTTGCCGAACAGGCCCAGTAAACGACTGAACACCATGACCGAAAAACCGCCCTCCGTACCAGACTAGGCCCCTCCCGCCGCCGGGAAAGGAAACTCTACCCCAATTTTGCGCCGGCCGCCTCCCCCTTTCAACCCGGGACCAGACCGAAACGCTCAATGGTGGCCGCCACCCGATGTCCCGCCAACTGCAAGGCCCGCTCCTCCTCCTCGTCGAAGGCCCGCTGACTGCGACCGGCAAAGGCCCACGCCCCCACCAAACGCCGCCAAGCCAACAACGGCACCCCCACGAAGGTGTTGTATCCCCGCATGGGCTCGTCCGGGGTGACCAGATAGCTCTTGCCCCGCAAAGGACGCACCCGCGAATGGGTCAGCGGACGTACCTCGCGCAGAATCCACCCCACCAAACCCTGACTGGCAGGAAACGACCGGCCCCGAAGCGTGCTCAAAGACCCCCCGTCCACCGCCTCCACCACGAACTGCTTGCGACCCGGCAACAACAAACACAACATGCCCATGGACAAACCCGTGTAGCGCCGCGCCGCGTCCAAAACCTCGGCATAGAAGGTGCGCGGCTCGGAAAAGGCAAGCGCCGCGTTCTCCACGTCGTAGAGCAGATCCAAGGTGCGGCCGTAGAGGGCCTCGCGCATGCAGGTGTCGTGGTGACGCACCAGGTTGGCCAGGAAGCGGGCGAAGTCGCGCACCACCTTCTTCTCCCGCTCCCCAAAGACACTGCGGGTCTTGGTGTCCACCACCAACACCCCCAGCTCCGCCACCGGCAGGGCCAAAAAGGCCTTGATGCCCTCGTCCTCTCGATAGAGACGCGTGGCAGTGGCGTCCTGCTGGTAGCGATCCACGTCCACCGGCCGGCCGTGCTTGGCCACATAACCCACCAGCCCCTCACCAGGACGGATGGGCTCGTCATGCCGGAAAGACCGACTGAGGGTGTGCCAAGCCGCGGCGTAAAGATTGCCGCTCATGCGGTCGATCAGAAACAAGGCCGCGGTGAAGGCCTCGGTGATGTCGGCCAACAACTCCACCGCGTCCTGCAGATCCTGGAAGGGGCTGGCCCCAGAAGCCCCCCCTCCCGGCGGCCGCAGATCAACCACAGTCGCGGCAGAAGGCGGCATAGGACCGATCGTAGGTGCGCTCACCCTCGGGAGTGAAGAAACACCCCGGGATCTGGCGCAGCTTGCGGTGATAGGCCACGCACTGACAACAAAGCCCCTGCTTGTCGCAGGAAGAATAGGTACAGGTGCAACTGGCCAGGTTGGCCTTCAGGTTGGGACAGGCGTCCTTCATCTTCTGGTAGTCTGCCACAGGATCTCTCTCCTGAAGCCGCCCGGGAAGCACCCAACCGCCCCCCCGGGCAAGAGGGTGGATATGACACCAACTGCACTGTATATAGGATTCACAGGAGGTGTCAACCACTAAGTAATGGGGTTGACACCACGGCAACACCAACCCCTGGCACCCCGACCGGACCCAAAAAGCAACCGCCCCGGAAAAGAGCCCACACCATGCCCGAACTGCCCGAAGTGGAATGCGTACGCCGCAGCCTGGAACCACACCTGGTGGGACGCACCATCGCCCGCACCCGCGTCAGCCTGCCCAAACTGGCCCGCCCACACCCCAAAGCCCTGCGCCAAGGACTCGCCGGACGTACCATCACCGACACCCAACGCCACGGAAAACTCCTCATCCTGCCCCTGTCCGACGGCGCCTTCTGGACCATACACCTGGGCATGACCGGACAACTCATCTGCGCCCCCCGCCGCCCCCAAGCCAAACACATCCATATCACCATCAGCTTCCAAGACCACGGACCACGCCTCTACTTCCGCGACCTGCGCCAGTTCGGCTTCATGGCCTTCTGCCCCGACCGGCACAGCCTCCAAACCGGACCCCTGGCCAGCTTCGGCCCCGACGCCCTGAAAATCTCCCCCCAAGAGCTGGCCCAACGCCTGGCCCACCGCCGCGCACCCATCAAAACCCTGCTGCTCGACCAACATATCCTCGCCGGAGTGGGCAACATCTACGCCGACGAAGCCCTGTTCCGCGCCCGAATCTCACCCCTGGCCCGACCCATCGACCTCCACCCCCAACAACTGCTCCAACTCCACCACGCCATCCAACAAACCCTGCACGAGGCCATCACCCGCGGCGGCTCCAGCGTGCGCAACTTCGTGGACGCCCGCGGCCGCGCCGGCACCTTCCAACACCAACACAACGTCTACCGCCGTACCGGCCAACCCTGCCCCCGCTGCCATACCCCCATCTCCCGCATCACCCTCGGCGGCCGCTCCACCCACTTCTGCCCCCACTGCCAGGCCGCGGATCGCGGCTGATGTAGCGGAGCATGCAAACCGTGTCAGTAGCCGACTCGGAGTCGCCGGACTCCCACGCCCGGATCGGGAATTAGGGTACTTCAACCCTGGCAACGGGCCGGGGGCAGGAATCCGGCCGTGCCGCCAACGCCCCCCTGCCCATCGGCACCAGCCCCCGGCGGCGGATCGCCGCGGATGTAGTGCGGCATGCGGACCGTGTCAGTAACCGACCCTGAGGCGCCGGACTCCCACGCCCGGATCGAGAATTAGGGTACTGCGGACCCTTGGGCATGGGTAGCTGTCAGGGTAGGCAGGCCGTGTCGCCATCGTCNCATAGGCGCGGCGGGCAGGGGGCGTGGGGCCGAAGGACCGGGCCGTGCCGCCGGGGTTCTCCCNCCGGGGCGCATCCCCCAAAAAAAAGAGGAATTGGCCATCGCTGTTTCCTGCCCCCCCGCCCCGCGGCGTGCTGGG
>MTPE01000072.1 GCA_002011835.1 Desulfarculaceae bacterium JdFR-95
AGCTCACCCCCTGCCGGCCGCCCCTGTTGTGCGCCCCGTCTTCGCCTAGCTTGCTGCGGCTTCTTTCTCCTGGGCCTCTTTCCAGAACGGACTGATCTCCCGCAGGCGGGCGATGATGCCCGGCATGTGCTCCAGCACGTAGTCGATGTCCTCCTCGGTGTTGTAGATGCTCAAGGAGAAGCGGATGGAGCCGTGGGCCGCGGTGAAGGGGACACCCATGGCCCGCAGCACGTGACTGGGCTCCAGGGAGCCGGAGGTGCAGGCGCTGCCGCTGGAGGCGCAGATGCCCAAGTCCGAGAGCATGAGCAGGATGCTCTCGCCCTCCACGAACTCGAAGCTCACCGAACAGGTGTTGGGCAGCCTCCGCTCGCGGTCACCGTTGACCATGGTGCGCGGGATCTGCAGCAGTCCCTCCTCCAGCTTGTCGCGCAGGGCCTTGACCCGGGTGTTCTCCTCCTCCAAGTGCCGGGCGGCCAGCTCGGCGGCCTTGCCGATGCCGATGATGTAGGGCACGTTCTCGGTGCCGGCGCGGCGGCCGTGCTCCTGGTGCCCGCCGCGGATGTAGGGCACGAAGGGCGTGCCCTTGCGCACGTAGAGCACCCCGATGCCCTTGGGCGCGTGCAGCTTGTGGCCCGACAGGGACAGCATGTCGATGTGGGTGCGGCTGAGGTCTATGGGGATCTTGCCCACGGCCTGCACCGCGTCGGTGTGGAAGATGGCGCCCTTGGCCTTGGCCATGGCCGCGATCTCCTCCACCGGGAAGATCACCCCCGTCTCGTTGTTGGCCCACATCACGCTCACGATGGCGGTGTCGTCGCGGATGGCGTCCTCCACCCGGTTCAGGTCCAGGTTGCCCTGGCGGTCCACGGGCAGGAAGGTCACCTCGTATCCCTTGCGCGCCAGGTACTGGCAGTAGTTGAGCACCGCCGGGTGCTCCACCCGGGTGGTGACGATGTGGCGCTTGTTGGGGTGGCTCATGAGGGCGGCGTTGATGGCGGTGTTGTCGCTCTCGGTGCCGCAGGAGGTGAAGATGATCTCCTCCGGCGAGCAGCCCAACAGATCGGCCATCTTCTGCCGCGCCTCGGCCATGTGGGCCGCCACCTGGCCCCCGAAGGCGTGCATGGAACTGGGGTTGCCATACTTCTCCCCGAAGAAGGGCAGCATGGCCGCCACCACCTCCGGCGCCACCTGGGTGGTGGCGTTGTTGTCCAGATACACTACGCGCTGCCCGCTCACGGCTTCACCTCCTCCACCACCAGGTCCTCGCTGACGAACTCACGCAGCTTGGACTGTACGAACTGGCTCAGGGTGGCCTGGCTGGCCGCACAGGAACTGCAGGTGCCCCGCAACGACACCAACACCCGGTCACCCTCGATGTCGATCAGCTCGATGTCGCCCCCGTCGGCCTTCAGCGCCGGCCGCACCTCGCGCTCCAGGGTCTCCTCGATCAGCTTCATCTTCTGGATGTTGGTCAGCTTCTTGCGCGGGGGCCGCACCTCGATGGGCTGGGGCCGCGCCTTGTGCTCCGCCCACAGACGGTCCAGGATCTCCTGGATCTTGTCGTGGCAGCTCTCGCAACCACCACCGGCCTTGGTGTAGTTGGTTATCTCCTCGATGGTGTGCAGGTCGTTGGCCAACGCCACCCGCTCGATCTCCTTGTCCGTGACCCCGAAACACTGGCAGACGATCTCGCCCTCCTCGGCCGGCTCCGGCGCCTCGCCCCGATAGTTGCGGATCGCCGCCTTGAGCGCCTGCTCGCCCATCACCGAACAGTGCATCTTCTCCTTGGGCAGCCCCCCCAGGCGCGCCACAATGTCCTTGTTGGTGATCTTCTCCGCCTCCTCCAGGGTGAGTCCCTTGATCATCTCGGTCAGCACCGAACTGGAGGCGATGGCGCTGGCGCAACCAAAGGTCTTGAACTTGGCGTCGACAATGCGCCCGTTCTCGTCCAGCTTGAAGGTGAGCTTCAAGGCGTCGCCGCAGGCCAGCGAGCCCACCTCGCCCACCCCGTCGGCGTCCTCTATCTCACCCACGTTCACCGGATTGGTGAAATACTTCTTTACCTCGTCGGTGTATTCCCACATGGCCTCTCTCTACTCCCGCCCGGCACCCGACCCGGCAGCGACCTCCGCCGCCCCGACCCAGACGCCAGGACCGTGAGACAACAGCAACCCGCCCAGGCTCAGTGGCCCTCGGGATACTCGCACAGCTCGATCAACACCCCGTGGGTGGCCTTGGGATGGATGAACATCACCCGCGCTCCGTGCGCACCCCGCCAGGGCTCCTCCGCGGTCAAGGGCACCCCCTTGGCCTTCAGCTCCGCCACCGCCGCATCCAAATCGTCCACCTCGAAGGCCAGGTGATGCACCCCCTCGCCCCGCTTGGCGATGAACTTGCTCATGGTGCCCTCGGGCGTGGTGCTCATCACCAACTCCAGGTTGGTCTCGCCCACCGGGATGAAACCAGTGCGCAGCTCCCCCACCGGCTCGGTGTCGGTGAGCTGCAAGGGCAAAAGCTCGGTGTAGACCTTGGCCACCTCCTGGATGTCCTTCACCGCGATCCCGATGTGCGCCAACCGCTTAATCTTCATCTCGCCCTCCCATCTGTCACCCAACGCAAACACCCGCTGCGCCGGGACGCCCACAAAATCCCTCGCTTTTACCTCTTATATGGCCTGGCCCCTGCCCGCGCAAGCCCCAGGACGACAACACCCCGGCCCGCACAGGGCGCCTCCCCTGGCCCTACCACCTACGCTGCCGTCCATCTCCCTACCGCGGATGTGAGCGAGAAAGGAACCGGGACGGAGTCGGCCTGTAAGCCGAGTTCTGTTCCGACCCCACCAGGAGTCGGCGACGGCCATTCATCTAGGACGCCGGTTGCCCGGCGCCTCCAGCGACCTACCCGGAGGCATCGGGCGGGCCACCCTGATAGCGCCTCCCTATTTGGTCTTGCACCGGGTGGGGTTTGCCTAGCCCCGAACGTCACCGTCCGGGCTGGTGAGCTCTTACCTCACCGTTTCACCCTTACCACCGCCCCCAAGGCGATGGCGGTCTGCTTTCTGTGGCACTTTCCGTGGGGTCACCCCCCCTGGCGGTTAGCCAGCACCCTGCCCTGTGGTGCTCGGACTTTCCTCCCGCTCTGCTACCGCAGAGCCGGCGGCCGTCCAGCCGGCTCCGCCCCGGTTGCTGATTTCGNTCCCTGCCTCAATTCTTGGCCCACCCCCCACGCCTGTCAAGCCCGCCCCCGCCCCCACGCGAGCGGCCCCGAAGGGGCCG
>MTPE01000265.1 GCA_002011835.1 Desulfarculaceae bacterium JdFR-95
CCCCTGCCTCCCGCCGTTTTCCCAGGTGAGGGAATCGGCGGGGGCGGCCCGGGACCTAGCCGGCGGCCAAGCGGCGGGTCTTCTTCTTCAGGCGGTTGATGCGGCGGCGGGTGATGGCCACCAGGCGCTTGTCGCCGGCTTCGCGGGCCTTGGCCTGGATCTCACGCAGCTCTTTGATCTTCTTCTTGGCCTCGCGGATGGCGGCGGGGTCCAGCTTGCGCCGGCCCTCGTCCACGATGCCCTTGGCCTCCTTGATGGCCGCGATGAGCTCGGCCTTGTTCATGCCGTGCACGCCGACGATGCCCTCGATCTCGAGGGCCATCTCGCGCAGCTCCTTGGCGGTCATCTTCTCCAGCGGTTTTTCCTTGACCTGCTTCTCGCCCATGGCTTGCCACTGGCCTCCCGTGTGCAACAGGGGAAAAGTACAGTCTCTCGGCTATGGTCGCGCCCCGGAGTTTACTCCGAGGACCGCTTCTTGGCAACCCCCTCCAGGAAGGGCCTGACCAAGTCCAGGGGCATNGGAAAGAGAATAGTGGAGTTGTGCTCTGCGGCCACTTCGCGCANGGTCTGCATGTAACGCAGTTGGAGNGCCTGGGGATATTCGGCGAGGATGGCCGCGGCATCNGCCAGGCGTTGGGCGGCCTGGAATTCACCCTGNGCATTGATGACCTTGCTGCGTCGCTCGCGCTCGGCCTCGGCCTGCTTGGCCATGGCCCGTTGCATCTCCTGGGGCAAGTCAATGTACTTCACCTCCACCGTGGTGACCTTGACCCCCCAAGGATCGGTGTGCTGGTCCAGGATCTCCTGGAGCTGGTTGTTGATCTTTTCACGCGCCGAGAGCAGGTCGTCCAACTCCACTTGGCCGCAGACCGAGCGCAGGGTGGTCTGGGCCAGTTGGCTGGTAGCGTAGAGGAAGTCCTCGACCTGCACCACCGCCTTGACCGGGTCCACCACCCGGAAGTAGACCACCGCGTTGACGCTGACCGAGACATTGTCACGGGTGATCACGTCCTGGGAAGGCACGTCCATGGTGACCAGACGCAAGGACACCTTGACCATGCGGTCGATCACCGGCACCAGGATGATCAGGCCCGGTCCCTTCTCGCCGATACAGCGGCCCAGACGGAAGACCACGGCCCGTTCGTACTCCCGGAGCACCTTCAGGGCCATGAACAAAAAGATGATCAACAGCACCACTAGGGGTAGCAGGCCGGTCAACATGGCACAACTCCTTTGTTGCGTGGGTTGCCGATTCGGGCGGATGGGGGCGGTGGGCCGGGGCCAAAGCTCCTTTGGCGCGGACAGGGGAGCGCAGGCCGCGCCCTATGCCTCTGGCGGGGGCAGGGGGGCCACGGTCAGCTCCAGGCCCTCCACGGCCAGCACCTTGACCTCCTGGCCCGCCTCCAGGGGCACGTGACTTTTGGCTCGCCACAGCTCGCCCATGACCCGTACCCGGTCTGAGGCCACCATCACCCCCTTTGCCCCCACCAGGCCCTCGCGGCCGGTGATGGCCTGGCGCAGTTGCGCCCGCACCGCCAGCCAGGTGACCACCGCGAAGAAGGCCACCACTCCGCCCACCGTGGGCACCAATACGTTCAAGGACACCCGGATCATCTCCTGGTCCGACTCGAACAGCATCACCGAGCCCAGCACCAGGCACACCGCTCCGCCCAGCGATAGCAGCCCGGCGCTGACCACCTTTATCTCCAGCACGAACAACACCACCCCCAGGCCGATCAGAGCCAGCCCAGTGTAGGACACCGGCAGGGTGCTCATGGCGAACAGAGCCAGGATCAGGCAGATGCCGCCGATCACACCGGGGAAGATGGCGCCGGGTTGGCTGAGCTCGAAGTACAGGCCCATGAGTCCGATCATGAGCAGGATGTAGGCCAGGTCTGGGCTGGCTAGAAAGGCCAGCAGGCGCAGGCGCCAGTCGGGCTGGTAGTAGTGCAGGGCGCGGCCTTGGCTGGTGATGCGCCGCGGTCCTGCACTGGTTTCCACCATCCGGCCCTCAAGGGCCTTGAGCAGGGTGCCCAGGTCGCGGGCCACCACATCCACCAGGCCCAGGCGTCTGGCCTGGGCGGCATCATAAGAGGCGCTGTCAGTGACCATGCGGGCGGCTGCGGCCGGGTCGCGTCCCCGGCGTTTGGCCAGGCTGGTGGCCAGGGCCACCAGGTCGTTGACCACCTTGTCGGCCATGGGGCCCTTAATCTCACTGCCGCCCGGGCCCACGGGGTGGGCTGCGCCCAGGTTGGTGGCCGGGGCCATGGCCGCCACCGCCCCGGCCAGGACCAGGAAGGCCCCGGCCGAGGCCGCCCGCGCCCCGGATGGCGCTACGTAGCACACCACCGGCACCGGCGAGGCCAACACCGCCCGCACCATGGCCCGCATGGAGCGCTCCAGGCCGCCTGGAGTGTCGATCATCAGAACTACGCAGGCCGCGTCGTCCTGTGCCGCTTGCTTGAGCCCCTCGGCCAGTATCTCGGCGCTGCCCGGATTGATACTGTTGGCCAGGGTGATCACCCACACCGGGCCGCTGCCTGCCGGTGCCATGGGTCGCTCCTGGGCCGGCGCCGACGCCGGCCAGAGCCCACAAACTAGCGCCAGCGCCAGCCATCCGGCCAGGGCAGACAGACGCAGTGACACTGGGCTCCGCTTAGTCAAGGCGCTCCTTTCCCTCCAGGGCGCGGGCCACGGCCTTGAGGTCCTGATAGGCCTCCCGCTTGCGCTCCGGTGAGCGCAGGAGAAAGGCGGGATGGAAGGTGGGCAACAGGGGCACACCCAACACGCGGTGCCAGCGCCCTCTGAGCGTGCTGATGGGAGCCTTGGTCCCCAGCAAGGCTTGGGCCGCGGGCCGGCCCAGGGTACATATCACCCGCGGGGCCACGGCCCGGATCTGGGCCTCCAGGAAGGGGCGGCAGGCAGCCGCCTCCTCGGGCCGGGGGTCGCGGTTGCCCGGTGGGCGGCACTTGACGATGTTGGTGATATATACCTCCTCCCGCCTCAGACCCACCGCAGCCAGCATGCGATTGAGCAGCTTGCCCGCCGGCCCCACGAAGGGCAGGCCCTGGCGATCTTCTTCGGCGCCTGGCGCCTCACCGATCAGCATGATGGCGGCCGGCTCCGGCCCCTGGCCGAAGACGATGTGCCGGCGGTCTGCGGCCAGGGGGCATCTCTCACATTGTCCCATACGCCTGCGGATGGACTCAAGGCTTTCGCGGGGGGGGCGGGGCAGGAGGGCTGCGGCCAGGCGTTCCAACTCGA
>MTPE01000268.1:0-74 GCA_002011835.1 Desulfarculaceae bacterium JdFR-95
CCGCCCTGTCCCAGGGCAATCCAACCGCCCCGCACCTCACGGTTCCACATCCAGCTTGCGCACTGCCCCGGCCG
>MTPE01000268.1:79-3261 GCA_002011835.1 Desulfarculaceae bacterium JdFR-95
ANCGNNGCNCAAGGGAGCAGATGGGCTTGCCTGGCGGGACGGGGTCTGGTAACTTGTCGCGTGAAGTGTAGTTTTCCTGCGGTGGCGGGGGGGTTCCGCCCCGAGTCGGCTTGTCGGGCTTCAAGACCAGAAAAAGGACTGCCCCATGCTTCTGGACCCTATTCTCGGCTACTTCTCCAACGACATGGCCATAGACCTGGGCACCGCCAACACCCTGGTCTACGTCAAGGGCAAGGGGATCGTGTTGTCCGAGCCCTCGGTGGTGGCGGTGCGCAAGGACGCGCGGGGAGGTAACCGGGTATTGGCCGTGGGCAAGGAGGCCAAGATGATGCTGGGCCGCACGCCGGGCAACATCGTGGCCATCCGGCCCATGAAGGACGGGGTGATCGCCGACTTCGAGGTGACCGAGGCCATGCTCCGGCACTTCATCCGCAAGGTCCACGCCCGGCGCACCCTGATCCGGCCGCGCATAATCATCAGCGTGCCCAGCGGTATCACCCAGGTGGAGAAGCGGGCGGTGCGCGAGAGCGCCGAGAGCGCCGGGGCGCGCGAGGTGTATCTGATCGAAGAACCCATGGCCGCGGCCATCGGCGCGGGCCTGCCCATCACCGAGCCCACCAGCAACATGGTGGTGGACATCGGCGGGGGCACCACCGAGGTGGCGGTGATCTCCCTGGCCGGTATCGTCTATGCCAAGAGCGTGCGCGTGGGCGGCGACAAGATGGACGAGGCCATCCTGCAGCACATCAAGCGCCAGCACAACCTGCTCATCGGCGAGCGCACCGCCGAACTGATCAAGACCACCATCGGCACCGCGGTGCCCTCGGACGAGGTGGAGACCATGGAGGTCAAGGGGCGCGACCTGATCACCGGCATCCCCAAGACCCTGGCCATCGACTCCGAGGAGGTGCGTCAGGCCATCAGTGAGCAGATCGACGCCATCGTGGAGACGGTCAAGATCGCCCTGGAGCAGACCCCGCCCGAGCTGGCCGCCGACATCGTGGACCGCGGCATCGTGCTCACCGGCGGCGGGGGCCTGCTCAAGGGGCTCAACGTGCTCCTGTCCGAGCAGACCGGGCTGCCCATCACTACCACCGAGGACCCCCTCTCCACCGTGGTGCTGGGCTCGGGCAAGTGCCTGGACAACCTGGACCTGCTGCGCGAGGTGATGATCAAGTAGGGGCCGGCCTTCCGGTGGTCCCCGGCGCCGCGGGGGTCCGTGGGGTGGCGGCGCTGCCTGCCCGGGGGGGAGCCGGTCCGTGTATCCAGCCTTTCCTCGAGCCGGGTGACAATTGGCCAGGATTCGTCGTCACCGTTTCGCCCTCACCGTCGCCTTCTTCCTCCTGGTGGCGCTGGTGTTGTTCTCCCTCCATGCCGGCCGCGCCCCGGAGGCCACGCCCTTGGGACGTTTCGTGCTGGAGGTGGTGGGCCCGGTGCAGCGGGGGGTGTCGGCCGCGGCGGGCTTCCTGGGCGACGTCTGGCGGCGCTACTTCGCCCTGATGCACGCGGCGGAGGAGAACACCCGCCTGCGCCAGCAGGTGGCGCGCATGCAACAGGAGCTGACCGAGCTGGAGGAGCTGCGCCAGGCCAACCGCCGCCTGCGCCGCCTGCTGGGCCTGAAGGAGCGGCTGGCCTATCCCTTGGTCGCGGCCGAGGTGGTGGCGGTGGATCCCACCGACCACTTCCGCACCGCCATCATCAGCGCCGGCTCCAAAGACGGGGTGCTCTCGCGCATGCCGGTGATCCAGGCCGCGGGGGTGGTGGGCCGGGTGGTGTGGACCAGCCCCCACTACGCCAAGGTGCTCCTGATCACCGACCCCAACGCCGGGGTGGACGTGATCGTGCAGCGCAGCCGGGTGCGGGGGGTGGTGGTGGGGGCGGGCAAGAACCGTCTGCGTCTGAAGTACACCCTGCACAACGACGACGTGGTGCCTGGCGATGTGCTGGTCACCTCCGGGGCGGCGGGGGTGTTCCCCAAGGGCATCCGGGTGGGGGTGGTGCGCGAGGTCAACAAGTCGGCCAAGGGAGTGTTCCAGGAGGTGTGGGTGGAGCCGGCGGTGAACTTCGACCGCCTGGAGGAGGTGCTGGTCCTCCTGCACCGCCGCCGCCTGGAGGCGGGGGAGGAGGCGGCGGGAGGACACTGAGGTCACCCTTGGCGGCGGCTATCCCTGGGAGCTACCATATCATAGACAGACAGGGCCTCCACGGGCGTGAGAGGATGTCACAGTGCCCTACCGTGAGCGTACAGGGCCGCAGGTGGCGGCCACCCTGGTGACGGGCTTCCTGCTCACCGTGCTCTCCACCACGGTGCTGGCCTGGTGGGCGGTGGGGCCGCTTCGCCTGCAGCCCTTGGTGGTGGTCATGGTCTGGGCCGGGTTCAACCTGCCTTTGTGGCCGGGTGGGGTGGTGGTGTTGTTCCTGGGCTATCTGAACGATCTGCTCTCGGGCGGGGTGGTGGGCCTGCAGCTCACCGCCTACATGGTGGTGTTCGCGGCCTGTGCCCTGGCCCGGCGCAAGCTGGAGATCAGCGGCTGGCCCCTGCAGATGGCCACGGTGGGGGTTATGAGCCTGGTGAGCCAACTGTTGGTGGTGGTGGGCTTGTCGCTCCTGCACCGGGCCGAGGTGGTGCCGGCCAACCTGGTGCGGGTGGTGTTGGTGGAGGCGGTGCTCTCGGCGCTGACCGCGCCGTTGTTCTTCGCCTTGCTGGAGGCGGTGGTGCGTCTGAGCCAGCGCCTGATCGGAGACAGGAGGGCCGGGGCCTGATGTGGCGGCGCAAGACATACCGGGCCCAGGCGGCGCCGCGGCCACGGGGCTTCGAGCCGGCCGAGTCTCCCCAGGTGCGGCGCATCATGCTGGTGGCCGCGGTGGTGGTGGCCTTGGCCTTCACTGTGATCCTGGGCCGGCTGTGGTACCTGCAGTTGTTGCGCGGCGAGCACTTCCGCCGCCTCAGCGAGGAGAACCGCATCCGCCTGGTGGACGTGCCTCCGCGGCGGGGGCGCATCTTCGACCGCAAGGGCCGGCTGTTGGCCGACAACCGTCCCGCCTTCACCCTGGCGGTGGTGCCCGAGGACGTGCCCGACTGGGACCTGCTGGCCCGGCGCCTGGAGGGCCTGATCGGCCTGACCCGCGCCGAGCTGGACCGGGCCCGGGCCGCGGCCCGCGGCCAGCCGCCCTTCAAGCCC
>MTPE01000135.1 GCA_002011835.1 Desulfarculaceae bacterium JdFR-95
GACACCTGGCGCGCCCAGCAAGAGGCCGGGCTCTCCCTGGATGCCACCTTGGGTTTCAACGACCGTCCTGCTTTCCGAAACGGGGCGGCCATCCGCTTCCAGCCCTGGGACCACCGGCGGGGCGAGCCCCTGCGCCTGCAGGCCATGCCTCTGCTGTTCATGGACTCACATTTCTACGACCGGCCCACTTCGCGGCCGGAAGATCTGGGCCAGGCCATGGCGCAGTGGTTGGGCGAAGTACGGGAGGTGGGAGGCGAAGTGAGCCTGTTGTGGCACCAGCGGGTACTGAGCCCTGATTACGGTTGGGGGGAGGGATTTCGCCTGCTGTTGAAGATGCTGTCTTCGGCTTGAAGCGGAGGCGCCGGCAGGGTGAGTATCGGGTCATCTGGTCGATGCCCGGGAAACAGGATTGGTAAGGGGGCCTCCGGGACCGCCCTGTTCGTCTGGGCCCGGCCTGGCCGGGGGTCAAGGCCGGGGAGCGCCGGGTCCTTCGCCGGCAGACCGGAATGAGCTTGTCTTGCGTTCCCAAAAGGAGGGATTGGTGCCGGCCCTTTTGTTGGTGGGTGACGATAAGTTGAGCCGAACCTTGGCCCATAGAGTGGAGAAGGCAGGGATCAACCTGCCCATCTACGTGGACCGCTCCTGGGGGTGCTCCCGGGTCTGGGCCATGGTCCGCCGAGGAGTCTTGTCCCCTCTGGTGGTGGCACGGATGGCATGGGCCGAGCTCTGCCGCCCTGCGCCTCCTACCGGCGCCTGGCCCGCTATCCGCTCCAACCGGGAGCTGGTGGCGGCCTGCCGCCGGGAAGAGGCTGACCGGGTATATCTCTTTCGGGTGGGTCTGATCATCGGGCCACCGGTGTTGGAGGCGGGGCTGGAGGTGTTCAATCTCCATTGCGCCAGCCTGCCTCGCTTTGGGGGGCTGGGGGCCCTGTCCCGGGCCTTGGCCGAGGGGGCCTGGGAGCAACAGGCCACCCTGCACCGGGTGACACGGGAGATCGACCGGGGAGAGATCGTGGCCACCCGGTCTTATCGCCTGGACCCGCGGCTCTCCTATCGCCGCAACGAGGACCGNGCTTACGAGGCGGGGATGGAGTTGTTACTGGAGGTATTGGCCCATTGTGAGGGGGAGGCGTCGAAGAAGGTCTGAAACCAAAGCTCCAAGCAGATAGCCCCCCACAACTGTCGCTCCAAGATGGACTCTCGCGCCAGCATCCCCTCCAGGGCGGGGACGGAAAACACGCCACGTTCGCGGCAGGCCCTCCCCAAAAGCACCTCCCGCACGAAGTCGCGCACTGGTCCCTGCCGGACCCACTCCCGCAAGGGCACCGGAAAGCCCATCTTGTCCTGACGGTGAATGATCTCAGAGGGCAAGAGGTTTTCCAAGGCACTCTTAAGTATGTGCTTGGTACGTCCCCCTTTGAACTTCAGGGCGGGAGGCATGTGACCCATCAACTCCACGATGCGATAGTCCAGCAAGGGCACCCGCGACTCCAGGGAGACCGCCATGCTCACGCGATCCTCCACCTGGAGCAAGGCGGGTAAAAGGGTCTTGAGGTCGAAGTGGGTCATTTTGTTCAGGTATGAGCGAGTCTGGGGGTGGTTGAAGACCTGGCGAAAGGATTCAAATACGGCTTCGGTGGAGCAGTGGTCTTTGGCCTCAGGGGTCAGGAGTCGGTCGATGTCAGGGCTACGGTTGATAAGACGAAAGTAGCGGGCGTCCATGTCTTCGAACAACCCCTCTCGCCAAAAGTGCTGCATGAGGGGGAGATAGGTCCGTAGCACCCCCAGATTGGGAATGATAGATTGCAAGGTGACGATATGGCGGCCTTCTTCCTGGGTTCCCAGGATCGCCCCTTTCAGAGCCTGTTCCAGATAGGCGATCAAATAGCGGGCGTAGCCTCCAAAGATCTCGTCTCCTCCCTGGCCTCCCAAGACCACGGTGACGTGCTGCCGAGCCAAACGGCTGACTTGATACTGGGGAAACAAACCAGGCCCTGCGGCGGGTTCGTCCATGGCAAAAATCAGCCGCGGCAGGTCTTCCACCAGGTCATGGGCGGTGGGGGTAACCACGTAGAGGGGACAATTCCTCTCCTGGGCGATNCGACGGGCATAGGGCGACTCGTCATAGGCCGGTCCCTCGGCGAAGCGGCCGTGAAAGAGCTTGACGGGTTCGCCCAGGTGTTCGCAGGCCATTATGGCCACGGTACAGGAGTCCAGCCCTCCCGAGAGGTGTGAGCCCAAGGGGACATCGCTGCGCGTCTGCAAGCGGACGCTGTCCGATATCAGGAAGCGCAGCCGATCCAGGAAGTAGCCCTCACCGTGTTCCTCGTCTATGGTGTAATCCACGTCCCAATACTGCCGGCGCTGTCTGAGGCGCCCCCCCGTACCCTCCAGGAAGAATCCGGGTTCCAGGCGCTTTACTCCCCTGAAAAGGGTCTGTTCACCCAAGCAGAACTGGAGCAGCAGGTATTGTTGCAGCCCCTCCCAGTCCACTTGCGGCCTTAGATCAGGGTGGAGCAGAAGGGCCTTGATCTCGGAAGCGAAAACCAGTTCGTCTTCCAGTTCCAGGTAATACAGGGGTTTGATTCCCAAATGGTCGCGGCCCAACAGCCAGCGCCCCGTCCGGGTGTCGAGAAAAGCGAAAGCGAACATCCCATTCAGCCGGGGCAACCAATCAGTACCTCGATACACCAGGATGTTGAGGAGTACCTCCGTATCGGAGAAGGTGTGGAACTCCATCCCGAGCCTGATCAATTCCTGACGGAGCTCNAGGTANTTGTATATTTCTCCGTTGAACACCAAGACGTAACGTCCGTCCGGTGTGAACATGGGNTGGCGGCCCCGCTTCAGGTCTATCACCGCCAAGCGACGGTGGCCCAACATTCCCCACGGCCCTTGGTAAAAGCCCTGGTCGTCGGGACCCCGATGGGCCAACAGGTCCATCATCCCCCGCACCACCGGTTCCCGTTTCTTCTGGGCCAGATCGGCGCCGAATATTCCGCAGATACCACACATGGGTTCCCAACCTCGCGTAGCGTCTAACCTGCAAACCCTTGATGTCGAGAATAACCGTGTAGTTGTCTCCGGGCCGGTCGGGCGAGTCCCACAATAGCGTGGACCCGGAACCCCACGATCAGAACATGCTCCTCTTCAGCCTTGTTTCCGGGCAATATAGAGATTGTTCAGCCCCCACATGAACCGCTTGCGAGCCACCAGTCGCAATGGGGGGGTGTTCAGGTTCTTGAATATCTCTTGC
>MTPE01000493.1 GCA_002011835.1 Desulfarculaceae bacterium JdFR-95
CCATCCGGCCCGTGCGGCGGGCCAGCTCGCAGATCAGCTCGTGGTCCAGGGGCTTGACGAAGCGGGCGTTGACCACGGCGGCCTCGACTCCCCCTTCGGCCAGGCGCTCGGCCGCCTCCAGGGCGAACTGCACTCCCACCCCCACCGCCACCAATACCAGGTCCTCCCCCCGGCGGCGCAGCTCGGCCTTGCCCCAGGGCAGCTCGCACAACGGCCCGGAGGTGTCCATCCCCAGGCCCGCCCCGCGGGGGTAGCGCAGGGCGCTGGGGCCGTCGTGTCTGAGGGCGGTGTAGAGCATGTGGCGCAGCTCGTCCTCGTCGGCCGGGGCCATGAGCGCCATACCCGGGACGCTGCGCATGTAGGTGAGGTCGAAGATGCCCTGGTGGGTGGCGCCGTCCTCGCCCACCAGCCCGCCCCGGTCCATGGCGAAGATCACGGGCAGGCCGGTGAGGCACACGTCGTGCACCACCTGGTCGTAGGCCCGCTGCAGGAAGGTGCTGTAGATGGCCACCACGGGCCGGAAGCCGGAGACGGCCAGGCCGGCGGCGAAGGTCACCGCGTGCTGCTCGGCGATGCCCACGTCGAAGAAGCGCTGGGGGAAGGCCCGGGCGAAGTCCTGCAGGCCGGTGCCTTCGGGCATGGCCGCGGTGATGGCCACCAGGCGTGGTTCCTGCCGGCCCAGCTCCACCATGGTGCGGCCGAACACCTCGGTGTAGGTGGGGGCCTTGGGCGGAGCCTCCGCTGCGGGCCGCGGCTCGGCCTTGAGCGCCCCCACCCCGTGGAAGTGGGCCGGGTCCTTCTCCGCCGGGGCGTAGCCCTTGCCCTTGACCGTCAGCACGTGCACCAGGCGGGGGCCCTCCAGGTCGGCCACGTTGCGGAAGGTCTCGATCAGCCGGTCCAGGCGGTGGCCGTCCACCGGGCCGATGTAGTTGAACTTGAAAGCCTCGAACAGCATGCCCGGGGTGGAGAAGGCCTTGAAGGACTCCTCCGAGCGCTTGGCCAGCTCCACCAGATCGGGGCCGAAGCCCGGCACCGAGCGCAGGAAGCGCTCCACCTCCTTGCGGAAGGTCTGATAGGCCCGGCCCGAGAGCGCCCGGGCGAAGAAGCTGGAGATGGCCCCCACGTTGGGCGCGATGGACATGCCGTTGTCGTTGAGCACCACGATCAGGTCCTCGTCCATGTCCCCGGCCTGGTTGAGGCCCTCGTAGGCCAGGCCCGCGGTGAGGGAGCCGTCGCCGATCACCGCGATCACCTTGCCCGGCTCGCCCTTGAGCCGCCGCGCCACGGCCATGCCCAAAGCGGCGCTGATGGAGGTGGAGGAATGCCCGGTGTCGAAGGCGTCGTAGGGACTCTCGCTGCGCCGGGGGAAACCGGAGATGCCCCCGAAGCGGCGCAGGGTGGAGAACTGCTCCCGCCGGCCGGTGATCAGCTTGTGGGCATAGGTCTGGTGCCCCACGTCCCAGACGATCTTGTCCCGCGGGGCGTCGAACACATAATGCAGGGCCAGGGTCAGCTCCACCACCCCTAAACTGGGGGCCAGGTGCCCGCCGCTCTGCTCCACCTGGGCGATGATGCGGGCCCGGATCTCGGCCGCCAGTTGCTCCAGCTCCTTCAGGCTCAGGCCCTTGAGGTCGGCCGGGCTGTCGATGCGCTCCAAGAGCGACCCGCTCGTGGTCTGCTTGGATTCCATGACTAACCTAGTTGGTCCGCTCCATGATGTAGAGGGCCAGTACCGCCAGGGGCTCGGCCGCGGGCCCCAGGCTGCGTACCAGCTCCGCGGCCTCCTCCACCAGGCGCCGTCCGGTCTCCCGCGCCGCCGCCACCCCCACCGCGGCGGGATAGGTCATCTTGCCCCGCGCCTGGTCCGCGCCGGTGGCCTTGCCCAGCTTGCGGGGGTCGCCGCTCAGGTCCAGCATGTCGTCGGCGATCTGGAAGGCCAGGCCCACCCGCCGGCCGTAGCGCACCAGGGTCTCCACCTGCTCCCGGCCGCCCCCGCCCAGGATGCCGCCGGCCTGCAGGGAGGCGGTGATCAGGGCCCCGGTCTTCTTGGCGTGGATGAGCTGCACCCGGGCCAGGTCGGGCGCGGCGTTCTCGGCCTCCAGGTCGGCGGCCTGCCCCCCCACCATGCCCTCCCAGCCCGCGGCGCGCATGATCACCTGGGCCGCCTCCAGCACCCGCGCGGGGTCGTGGCCTGCGGTCTCGGCCGGGTCGGTGAGCAGGACCATGGCCTGAGTGAGCAGCCCGTCCCCGGCCAGCACCGCCATGCCCTCGCCGTAGACCTTGTGGTTGGTGGGCACTCCCCGCCGCAGGTCGTCGTCGTCCATGGCCGGCAGGTCGTCGTGGATCAGGGAGTAGGTGTGGATCATCTCCAGGGCGCAGGCTGCGAACATCACCGTCTGGGGGTCGCCGCCCACCGCCTCGGCCCCGGCCAGGCACAGGATGGGCCGCAGGCGCTTGCCCCCGGCGAACAGGCTGTAGCGCATGGCCTCCACGATGGGCTCCGAGCGGGGGGGCAGGTAGCGCTCCAGGGCCCGGTCCACCAGCTCGCGCCGCCGGGCCAGGTAAGCGGCCAGGTCCAAGTTCAGTCCTCCTCCGGGAAGGGGGTCTCGGCCAGACGCCCGTCCGCCTCCTTGAGCAGGAGCATAACTTTCTTCTCCGCCGCGTCCAGGCGCTTGCCGCACTCCTCGGCCAGCTTCACCCCTTCCTCGAACAGGGCCAGGGCCTCCTCCAGGGGAAGCTCGTCGCCCTCCAGCCGATCCACGATCTCCTCCAGACGCCGGAGGCTCTCCTCGAAACCGGGTTCCTTTTTCTTGGCCGTCATGGCCTTGCGCTCCTCGCTAATTCTATCCTACTCTCCACCCGCCCGCAGCGCAGCCAGGGTGCGGGTGGTCTGCAGCCAGGCCAGGGGGTCCACCCGGGCGCCGCTGACGTGCACGTCGAAGTGCAGGTGCGGCCCGGTGACCCGGCCGGAGCGGCCCACGCGCGCGATCACCTGCCCCCGCGAGACCTTCTGCCCCGGCCGCACCAGGCAGGCCGAGAGGTGGCGGTAACCGCTGATCACCCCCAGGCCGTGGTCGATGAGCAGGGTGAGCCCGCCGAAGTAGCTATCCTGCACCAGGGCCACCACGCCTGCGGCCGGGGCGCGTACCGGGCTGCCCTGGGCCCCGCGCAGGTCCACCCCGCCGTGGGGCTGGCGGGGCTGGCCGTTGACCAGGGTGCGCCGGCCGAAGGGGCCGGTGACCACCCCCGGCACC
>MTPE01000494.1 GCA_002011835.1 Desulfarculaceae bacterium JdFR-95
CCGGCCGGGAACGAGAGTCGGTTTCGGACCACCCTGTGGGTCTCCCGGACGATTCCGATCTCCCCCGCTTCGGCCTTGGTCGAGCCCTCTGCTTAAAGATATGGCCCGCCCGGAAGGCATGCCACCGCTTTTCCGGGCGGGCGGGTGATTTTCCCTGGGTGGGCTACTTCTCCGCGGCCAGGCGCTCGGCCACCATGGAGGCGGCCTTCTCACCGGAAAGCAGCATGCCGCCGAACACCGGCCCCATGCGATAGGAGCCGAATACCGCGTTGGCGCACATGCCGGCGGTGAACACCCCGCCGAAGGCCTCGCGGGTGTTGGCCAGGGTGTTNGTCTCGGCCACCTCGGCCCACAGGCTGCGCTCGCCCACCACTCCNCCGGTCTTGGTGAACAGCTCCGCGTCCACCTTGCGCGCGATCACGTTGATCACCTCCGCGTCGTGGCCCGTGGCGTCGATCACGTAGCGCGAGCGCACCGCCAAGGGGTCCACGTGCAGGCCGGCCATCTCCACCGCGGTCCAGTTGAGCACCAGACCCACCACCCGGTCCTCGCGCACCATCACGTCCTCCACGCTGACCAGNTTGAAGACGGTCAGCCCATCCTTGACCGCCTTGCTGCACAGGGTACTGACACACTCCACGCTGTCGGCNGTGTAGTAGCCGGGCTGGAACTCCACCGTGCGCACCCCGAACTCGTCCAGGATNCGCTTGGCCTCCTCCTGCACCACGATCTCGTTCATCATCATGCCGCCGCCCCACATGCCGCCGCCCACGCTGAGCTTGCGCTCGAACAGGGCCACCTTGTAGCCCGCCTGGGCCAGCTTGGCACCCGCCACCAGGCCTGCGGGACCGCCACCCACCACGGCCACGTCCAGCTCCAGGTTGTCGTTCAGCTTCTCGAAATAGCGGCTGATGATCGCCCGGGTGATGACCACTTCGTCCAACATCTCGCTCCACGCATCCTTTCCGCCAGCTCTGTGGTTAAATTTCAAGGGCCGGCTCCGCGCGGAAGCCGGCCCCCTCGCCCCCGGGACAGGGCACCGGATTGCTTCCCTGCGCTGGCATTATCCAAACAGGTTCAAGGGGTCTACGCCCCCGCCGGGGCGTACTCTCAGCCGTTACAGCTCCCCCAGCAATCCTACAACCTACTCCCGTTCCGGTCCCCTCTGGACCGTGTGTAACAATTCCTTACAGCTTAGTATGAATTCTGTCAAGCCCAATTTGTCCCCCCGCCCCAAGTTGCCACTATCTCTCAAGGCTTGGTATATTTGAGTCGTTGAGTCTGGACAGGGGCGATCCACAGCGCGAGGGGTGAGGAGACGACCATGAACGACAGGCGGCGACGCACTCGCGTGAACTTCCATGCCTTGGCGGACATCCAGGTCACCGGGGCCCTGCTGCGGGGCCTGGAGACTCGTGACCTGAGCCACAAGGGAGTGTTCGTGTTGGGCGAGCATCCCTTGCACGAGGGTCAGGGGTGTATGGTCACGGTGCGCCTGCCCGGCGACCCGGAGGAGGCGCCGGTGTTGCGTATGGAAGGCCGCGTGGCCCGCGTCACGCCGGAGGGGGTGGCCATCGACTTCGTCTCCATGGACCCCGAGACCTATTTGCACCTGCGCAACCTGGTGATACTCAACGCACCCGACCCGGACCAGGCCGAGGCCGAGTTCGGCACCCCGGCCTTCGACGCCTCCAGCGAGGTGGAGAGCTAGAGAGAGCGTCGGGTCGGGCAAGGGGGCCTGCCACAGGTCCCGAAAAAGCGAAAGGGCGTCCCCGGGCGTCCTGAGGGGGATTTGTGTCCCTGGTTCCAGGGCGGCCAGAGCAGGAGCCGGCCGCCAGACCGTGGACGCGCCGGGCTTGACAGGGAATCGAGACAAGGTTATGCAAGTCTGAACCGATCACGGCCGCGGACCCAATGAACGCGGTCTTTTTCTCCGATCACCCAAATCGGCCAAGGGCAGGAGGCAAAGCTCATGAAGCTCGCACAGAGAGTGACCAGCATAGCCCCCTCTCCCACCCTGGCGGTGAACGCCAAGGCCGCCGAGCTGCGGGCCAAGGGAGTGGACATCATCTCCTTCGGCGTGGGCGAGCCCGACTTCGACACCCCCGCCCATGTGCGTCAGGCCGGCATTGAGGCCATCGAGGGCGGCTTCACCCGCTACACTCCGGCCGACGGCATCCCGGAGCTGAAGCAGGCGGTGGTGGACAAGTTCAAGCGGGACAACGGCCTGGACTACACCACCGACCAGGTGATCATCAACTGCGGGGGCAAGCACTCGGGCTATCTGGTCATGCAGGCCCTGCTCGACCCCGGCGACGAGGTGATCATCCCCGCCCCCTACTGGGTGTCCTATCCCCCCATGGTGATCCTGGCCGGGGGCAAGCCGGTGATCCTGCCCACCCGGCAGGAGGACGACTTCAAGCTCAAGCCCGAGGCCCTGAAGGAGGCCCTGACCGAACGCACCAAGGCGGTGATCATCAACTCGCCCTCCAACCCCACCGGCAGCGTGTACACCGCCGAGGAGCTGCGCCCCCTGGCCGAGATCTGCGCCCAAGCCGGGGTGCTCATCATGAGCGACGAGATCTACGAGACCATCCTGTTCGACGGCCTCACCTTCACCGCCACCGCCAGCCTGAGCCCGGAGATCTACGAGCACACCGTGACCCTGAACGGCGTCTCCAAGGCCTACGCCATGACCGGCTGGCGCATCGGCTACATGGCCGGACCCGTGGATCTGATCAAGGCCTGCGCCAAGATCCAGAGCCAGAGCACCTCCAACCCCTGCTCCATCGCCCAGAAGGCGGCGGTGGCCGCCCTGACCGGGCCCCAGGACGCGGTGGACGCCATGAACCAGCAGTTCGCCAAGCGCCGCGACTACATCATGCAGCGGCTGCTGGAGATCGAGGGCATCACCTGNCCCCGGCCCCAGGGCGCCTTCTANGCCATGCCCAACCTCTCGGCCTACTACGGCAAGTCCTANGCCGGGGGCAAGACCATAAACGGCTCGGTGGACATGAGCGCCTACCTCCTGGAGGANGGCCACATCGCCACCGTGGCCGGCGCGGCCTTCGGCGAGGACAGCTGCGTGCGCTTCTCCTTCGCCACCTCCCTGGAGCTGATCGAGAAGGGTATGGACCGCCTGCAGGCCGCCCTGGCCAAACTGAGCTGAGCCGGGCGGCGGGCCGTAACCAAGCTGGGGAAGCGGTGCCGGTAGCGTAAGGTGTGCCGGCCTGCGGCCCCCCGCGGCACCG
>MTPE01000071.1 GCA_002011835.1 Desulfarculaceae bacterium JdFR-95
CCGCCGTCCCTCCTGCCACAGGCGAGGCAGGTGGGGCTGGCGGATCAGGGGACGGCTCAGGGCCACGGCGTCCACGGTCTCCAGGGCGGCCTCGATGCGCTCGCGGCTGCGCCAGCCCCCCACGGAGATCACCGGGCAGGACACCACCCGCTTCACGGCCCGGGCCGCGTCCAGGAAATAGCCTTCTTCCTCCTGGGTCTCCACGGCCCGGGCCGGCGCCTTGTCCCGCGGTGAGGCCGGGGTGCCGCCGGAGACTTCGACGGCGTCGATCCCCTCGGCGTCCAGGAGGCGGGCCGTCTCCAGGGCCTCCGGCAGGTCCAGGCCCTCCTCCACCCCGTCGTGGGAGTTGAGCTTGACCAGCACCGGGAAACGCGGCCCCACCACCTCGCGCACCGCGCGATAGACCTCCAGCAGGAGGCGGCTGCGGCCTGCGATGTCCCCGCCGTATTCGTCCTCCCGTCGGTTGCTGCGGGGGCTGAGGAACTGGTTCAGCAAATAGCCGTGGGCCGCGTGCAACTGCAGGGCGTCGAAGCCGGCCGCCCGCACCCGGGCCGCGGCCAGAGCGAAATCTTCTATGATGTCGTAGATCTGCTCCCGGCTCAGGGCTGCGGCCTGCAGGCGCCCCTGCGCGTCGCGCAGCTCCGAGGGGGCCAAGGGCGTGGTCCCGATCAGCTCGGACCGGGCCAGGGCTCCGGCGTGTACCAACTGGGCCGCGACCCTGCCCCCCGCCTTGTGTACCGCGTCCGCGACCCGCGTCAGCGGCCCCACCACGGCGTCGATGTGGGCCCCGGTCTGGCGGGCCAGGGCCCGNCCCGTAGGGGAGACGAACATGAACCCGGTCACGATCAGCCCCACGCCTCCCTCGGCCAGCTCGCCCAGCACGAGAGCCAGCTCGGTGGTGGGGATGCCCTCGGGATCGGCCAAGCCCTCATAGGTGGCCGAGCGCACCAGGCGGTTGGCCAGGGTGAGGTCGCGCAGACGCCAGGGGAAGAAGATGTCGGCCATATGCGTACCTCCCAAGCGAACGCGACGTGCGCCGCGCAGAGACAGGCCCCTCCCACCAGGGAGGGGCCTGTCATGTTACCACCTTTGGCACGCGGCTAGAAGTCCTCGAAGTCCTCCTCCTCCGCGTCCAGAGGGATCACCTCCTCGGGGCGCGGCCCCTTCTTGGCCTCGGCCTCGGGCTTGGGCTTGGGCTGGGCCTTGGGCTTGGCCGGGGCCTGGGAGCCCTTCTTGGCCTTGGGCCTGGGCAAGAGGGCCTTGGGCCGGGAAACGGCCGGCCTGGCCGCCTTGGAGCGGGCACGTACCTTCTCCACCGCCCCGCTCACCAGGGCCGAGAGCTGTAGCACCACCTGGTTGAGCACCTCGGCCTGGGCGCTGAGTTCCTCGGCCGCTGCGGCGGACTGCTCCGCACCGGCGGCGTTGGCCTGGGTCACCTTGTCCATCTCGGCCACGGCCTTGGCGATCTGCTCGATGCCCTGGCTCTGCTCGGAGCTGCTCTCGGCGATCTCCTCCACCAGCTCGGCCAAGCGGGCCGAGGACTGGGCCACGGCGGCAAACTCCTGGCTGGTGCGCTCCACCAACTGGGTGCCGTTTTTGATCTCGGCCACCGTGTTCTCGATCAGCTCCTGGGTGGTCTTGGCCGCCTCGGCCGCGCGCTGGGCCAGGTTGCGCACCTCGTCGGCCACCACGGCGAAGCCCGCGCCGTGCTCGCCCGCCCGGGCCGCCTCCACCGCGGCGTTGAGGGCCAACAGGTTGGTCTGGAAGGCGATCTCGTCGATGGTCTTGATGATCTTGGAGATCTCCTCACTGGCCTGGTTTATGGAGGCCATGGAGCGGGTGGTCTCCTCCATGGAGTGCCCAGAGCGCTCCACGGTCTGGCGGGTCTCGGTGACCAGTTGGCGGGCCTGCTGGGCGCTCTCGGCGTTGTTGCGGGTCATGCTGGACAGCTCTTCCAGGGCCGAGGAGGTCTCTTCCAGACTGGCCGCCTGTTCCGAGGAGCCCGAGGCCAGCTCCTGAGAGGACTGGGTCAGGTTCCGGGAGGCCAGGTTTATCTCGCTGGCGCCCTCGGTCAGATTGTGAATGGCCTGGTTGAGCGGCCGACTCACCCCACGGGCCACCCACCATGACACCAGGACCGCCAATACGAAAATCGCCGCCACCAATCCGCCCAGGGTATAGGCCAAGCTGCTGATGGTGTCATAGACGTCGTCCAGGTATATGCCGCTGCCCACGATCCAGCCCCAGGCCGGGATGCCCTTGACATAGGACACCTTGGGCTGGGGGCGGTCCTTGCCCGGCTTGGGCCACAGGTAGTCCACGAATCCGGCACCCCGGTCGCGCACCACCCGCACCATCTCCACGAACAGGTGCTTGCCCTCCGGGTCCTTGAAACCAGCCAGGTCCTTGCCGTCCAGCTTGGGCTTGTAGGGGTGCATGACCATGCGGGGCTGGTAGTCGTTGATCCAGAAGTAGTCCTTCTCCTCGTAACGCAGGGCCTTGACCGCTGCCTTGGCCGCGGCCTGGGCCGCGTCCTTGCTCATCTTCCCGGTTTGAGCCAGCTTCACGTAGTGCTCGATGAGCGAGGCCGCGGTCTCCACCACGTGCTTGGTCTTCAGCTTCCGCTCCTCGAAGAGCTGGTCGCCGTACTTGACGATGAATATCCCGAAAACTATGGCGTTCAGGATGGCAATGGCCACGGGTAGCGCGACGATCTTACCCCCTAGGGTGAGACGTCGAAAGGACATGGACACATTCCTCCTTGGGGCAGGCAAAGGCAGGCTTCAGGGGTAGGCTCACCTTCTTGCCGACAAGGATGCGCTGTCACCTGGTCACGTCCGCTGCTTCGAGGGAGCCCCCCCTAAAGCCGTCCCTCGCCCAGTACGGCGCATCCCGCCGCCAAACTCTGGTTTACCTACTATTATACTATACTATTTGTACCCTGCGCAGACCCCATAACTCCCCCACCCAAAGGTCCTCGGCGAGAGCAGCCCACGCGCAGGGCCAATTACGATGTTCCCTCCCTCTTAGGCCAGAGAGAGACTCCAAAGACAGGAAGGGATCCCACTCCGCCGCCATCTTAACGACTCGCGTTAGGAAAAACAATATAAAAATAAAGGCTATGAATTATTTTCTGTGATCAGGAGCGCACCGAGGGGAAAACATGGATGAGGCTCGCCGGGGAGGGAGGACCCCGGCGAGCCTCGCTTTTGGGAGGGGCGAGACGCTTGTGTCAGG
>MTPE01000207.1 GCA_002011835.1 Desulfarculaceae bacterium JdFR-95
CCCGCGACGTGCCCCTGGAGCGGCTGCCTCAGGGCAAGCGCAGCCGGATCTTCACCGTCCGGGCCCGTCCCGGCCGGCCGGTCCACCGGGTCTTGGGGGTGATCAACCCTATCTACACCGAGCCGGCCTGTTACACCGACCCTTGCCATGTCCATCCCCCGGGCCAGAAGGTGCTGGGGGTGTTGGACGTGGCCTTGTCCCTGGCCGACGTGGACCGGGAGCTGCAGGCCGCGGGCCGAGAGGTGATCGCCACCGCCCTGCTCATTTTCCTGGTGATGACTGCGCTGTTGGTGGTGCTGTCCTACCTGTTCGTGAGCCGGCCCCTGGCCGGACTGGTGCACGCCACCCAGCGCATCGCCCGCGGCGATTATGAACAGCCGGTCACCTATCGCTCGCAGGACGAGATCGGCTTCCTGGCCCGCAACTTCGAGCTGATGCGCCAGAGCATCAAGGAGAAGACCGAGGCCCTGGACGAGAGCCGGCGCCAGTTCCAGACCCTCTTCGAGCAGGTGCCCTGCTACATCTCGGTGCAGGACCGCGACTTCCGCCTGGTGGCCTGCAACAAGATGTTCGAGCGCGACTTCGGCCAGAAGGTGGGCGAATACTGCTACCAGGCCTACAAGGGNCGNGACTCCAAGTGTCCCCACTGNGCGGTGGAGAAGACCTTCCAGGACGGGCGCATGCACAGCGCCGAGGAGATCGTGATCGGCGCCGACGGCCAGCCCCACTACTTCCTCAACCTCACCGCCCCCATCACCGACCGCCAGGGCAACATCGTGGCGGTGATGGAGATGGCCACCGACGTCACCGACCTGCGCCGGCTGGAACAGGAGCTGCGCAAGTCCGAGGAGAAGTACCGCCTGTTCTTCAACAACGACCCCAACCCCATCTTCGTGTTCGACCGCGAGAACTTCGAGATCCTGGACGCCAACCAGCGCGCCAGCAGCCAGTACGGCTATCCCCGGCAGGAGCTGGTGGGGCGTTCCTTCCTGGAGCTGACCGATCCGGCCGACCAGGAGCGGGTGCGCCGTTTCCTGGAGGCGGGCGAGAGCCTCCTGGCCCGGGTGCACCAGCTCAAGAAGGACGGCAGCGTGGTCATGGTCAACATGCGCGCGGCCTACGGGGAGTACCTGGGCCGGCAGGCGGTGATCGTGGCCGCGGCCGACATCAGCGAGACCCTCAAGACCGAGCAACAGCTGGTGCAGGCGGCCAAGATGGCCACCCTGGGTGAGATGAGCGCGGGCGTGGCCCACGAACTCAACCAACCCCTGTCGGTGATCGCCACCGCGGGAAACCTCCTGCGCAAGAACCTGACCGGCGGCCGCTCGCCCGACCCGGAGGTGCTGCGCCAGGTGGCCGAGGAGCTGATCGCCCAGGTGGAGCGCTGCAGCCGCATCATCAACCACCTGCGCGAGTTCGGCCGCAAGAGCAAGGTGGAACGCTCCCGGGTGGACCTGCACCAGCCCATTGAGGGTGTCTTCCACCTGCTGGGCCAGCAACTGCGCGTACACGACATCGCGGTGGAGGCCGAGCTGCCCGACGAGCTGCCCCCGGTGTGGGGTGACGTCAACCGCCTGGAGCAGGTATTCGTCAACCTGGTCATGAACGCCCGCGACGCCATCGAGGAGCGCCGCGCCCGGGGCCAGCGGCTGCAGGGGCAGATCCATATCGCCGCCCGCCGGCAGGGAGACATGGTGGAGGTGGCGGTGAGCGACAATGGGGTGGGCATCCCCCCCCAGCTGCGCGACCGCATCTTCGAGCCCTTCTTCACCACCAAGGAGGTGGGCAAGGGCACCGGCCTGGGCTTGTCCATCTCCTACGGCATCGTACGCGACTACAACGGCTCGCTGGAGGTCCACCCCAACCCCCAAGGCGGGGCCACCTTCGTGGTGCGCCTGCCCGTAGCCAGGGAGGATGGCTGATGGCGCCGGCCGACCCCCGTTACAGGCGCCTGCTGCTGATCGACGACGAGCCGGGTATCCGCAAGCTCATGGCCCTGGACCTGGGCGCCGACGGCTACCAGGTCTACACCGCGGCCGACGGGGCCGAAGGGCTGGAGGTCTTCCGCCGCCAGCGGCCCGACATCGTGCTCACCGACCTGAAGATGCCGGGCGTGGACGGCATCGAGGTGCTGCGACGCATCAAGCAGGAGAGCCCGGACACCGAGGTGATCGTCATCACCGGCCACGGCGACCTGGAGCTGGCCATACAGTCGCTGCAGTTGCGGGCCAGCGACTTCGTGTGCAAGCCCATCGACAGCCGGGCCCTGGAGGTGGCCCTGGCCCGGGCCACCGAGCGCCTGGCCCTGCGCGACCAGCTCCGCTCCTACACCCAGGAGCTGGAGCAGCGCGTGGCTGAGGCCACGGCCCGGGTGGTGGCGGCCGAGCGCCTGGCCGCCATCGGCCAGACCGTGGCCGCCCTGGCCCACTCCATCAAGAACATGCTCTCCGGCCTGAAGGGGGGCATCTACCTGGTGGAGGAGGGCCTGGGCAAGGCGGAGCGCGAGGTGATCGACACCGGGCTGGACATGCTCGAGCGCAACCAGCGGCGCCTGGCCTCCCTGGTGCGTGACCTGCTCACCCTCTCCAAGCCCCGCCGGCCCGAGCTGAGCCCCGCCCCGGCCCGGGAACTGCTGGCCGAGGCCGCCGAGTGCATGCAGGCCGAGGCCGAGGCCAAGGGCGTGGCCCTGGAGCTGCTCCCCGGCGGCGAAGAGCTGGTCTGCCGGGTGGAACGGGCCGCCATCGTGGACAGCCTGGCCAACCTCATCTCCAACGCCATCGACGCCGCGGCCACGGTGGAGGGCGGGCGGGTGCGCCTGTGGGTGGAGGAGCCCCAGGGCGAGGTCCACCTGGTCGTGGACGACAACGGACCCGGCCTGGACCAGGAGGCACTGGACCACATCTTCGAGGGCTTCTATAGTTCCAAGGGTGCGGCCGGAACCGGCCTGGGCCTGATGGTGGCCCAGAAGAACGCCCGCGAACACGGTGGGCGGGTGGAATTCGACAACCGGCCCGGCCGGGGAGTAACCTTCCGCCTGGTGCTCCCCGCGGCCGACGGCAGACGGACCGCCGAGACGGCCTGAACACATCCCGGGGCCCGGACCCCCACAGTCCGGCCCCCCCAGCGGGAAGGGTGGTGCCGAGATGATCGAGTACAAGAACATCCTCTACTGCACGGACTTCTCCGAGGATGCCGAGATCGCCTGCGTGCATGCCGTGGACCTGGCCCAGCGC
>MTPE01000009.1 GCA_002011835.1 Desulfarculaceae bacterium JdFR-95
GCTGGCAGGCGCGCAACAACCTGCCGTCGCCGCTGATGGCCCAGGATTGGGCCAGCCGTGCCTGCCTCTGGCCGCTGGTCCAGGGCCAGAGCTTTGCCGCCTCCTCGGGAGACAGGCGCAGCCGGCTGGAGGGGGTGTTGCCCGACTCCGGGGTGAGGGGGCAGGGCAGGGCGGCCTCGGCCCGGGCCTGGGCCAGCACCTGGGGACCGGGGAAGTGTTGACCGAAGCGGCGGGTCTCCTCTGGGCCACAGGCCAGGGGCAGCCCCCGGCCCAGCTCCACCGCCAGTCTTCCGGCCAGGCCGGCAGGACGGTCGGCATAGCCGGTCTGGGCCAGCAGCTCCTGTTGGGCCTGGGGCCCGGCCAACCTTCGGGCCACCTTGGCCGCGCCGGAGCCCAGGATGCGCTCCCAGATCGCCTTTATACGCGTGCGGTCCATCAGGGCGGATCATACCACAGCGCCGCGCTGGTGCGGCCGGTGCTTGTCAAGGCGGCGGCACTCTGCTAGAACACTAGCCAAGGCCGAGAGGGCCGGGGCGGGCTGTTCTGGCAAGCAGGTGAAATGACACACTTTTTCCCTTGGAGGCCCTCATGAGGGTCGCGGCGCTGGACCTGGGGGCCAACACCTTGCGCCTGTTGGTGGCCGAGGTGGAGGGCAGCCGTTGGCAGGCCGTGGCCCGGGACTTGGCCGCTCCCCGCCTGGGACGGGGGGTGGACCGCAGCGGACGGCTGGACCCGGAGGCCAAGCGGCGGGCGCAGGAGACCGCCCGGCGCTACGTGGCCGAGGCGCGGAACCTCGGCGCCCAGCGCATCGGCCTGGCCGCCACCAGTGCCTGCCGCCGCGCGGCCGATGGGCCGGAGTTCGTGGCCCAGCTGGGGCGGGAGCTGGGGCTGACCTGGGCTCGGGTGCTCAGCGGCCAACAGGAGGCCCGCCTCTCCCGCCTGGGTGTCCTGAGCCGCCTGCAGGGCGAGGTGGCCGGTGCCTGGCTGGCCGACGTGGGGGGAGGCTCCACCGAGCTGATCCCCCTGGAGGGTGAGGACGGAGTGGGCTTGAGCCTGGAGCTGGGCGCGGTGCGCCTCACCGAGGCCCACCTGCACCACGACCCGCCCACCGCGGCGGAGCTGGCCGCCCTGGAGCGGGCCGTGAGCCGGGCCCTGCAGCCGGTACGGGATCTGCCCTTGCGGCGCCTGGTGGCCACCGCAGGCACGGCCGCCACTCTGGCCGCCCTGCGCCTGGGCCTGCGGGAGTACCGGCCCGAAGAGATGAACAACCTGCCGGTGAGTCGGCAGGAGCTGGAGGAGGAGTACCGGCGCCTGGCCGCCCTGCCTCTGGCCCGGCGGCGGGAGCTGCTGGCCCTGGAGCCGCAGCGCGCCGACATCATCGTGGCCGGTCTGGCCATCCTGCGGGGNTTGGCCGACNTGTGGGGNCTGGACCGGCTGGTGACCATGGACGCCGGCCTGCTGGAGGGAATACTCTTGTCCGTGGCTGGCGTGGAGAGAGGATGACCCGTGGCAATCGACCAGGAGATATGCGAAGCCTACACGTTTGAGGACCTTCTGCTCAAGCCCGGCCACAGCCGGGTCTTGCCCAAGGACGTGGACACCTCCACCATGGTCACCCGGGAGGTGCCCCTGAACATCCCCATCGTCAGTGCGGCCATGGACACGGTGACCGAGGCCGACACCGCCATCAGCCTGGCCCGCCAGGGCGGCATGGGCTTTATCCACAAGAACATGAGTATCGAGGCCCAGGTCCTGGAGGTGACCAAGGTCAAGAAGTCGGAGTCGGGCATGATCGTGGACCCGGTCACCGTGGGTCCCGAGGCCAGTCTGCACGAGGTGCTGGCGGTGATGAGCCGCTACCGCATCAGCGGGGTGCCGGTGGTGGAGGGCGACAAGCTGGTGGGCATCGTCACCAACCGCGACCTGCGCTTCGAGACCAACCTGGACCAGCCGGTGAGCCGGGTGATGACCAAGGAGAACCTGATCACGGTACGGGAGGGCATCACCCTGGAGGAGTCCAAGGCCATCCTCCACCAGCACCGCATCGAGAAGCTTCTGGTCACCGACGAGGCCGGGCGTCTCAAGGGGTTGATCACCATCAAGGACATCGAGAAGGTGCGCAAGTATCCNCTGTCGGCCAAGGACGACCTGGGCCGCCTGCGGGTGGGGGCGGCGGTGGGGGTGGCCGACGGCCTGGCCCGGGCCGAGGCCCTGCTGGCCGCGGGCTGCGACGTGATCTGCGTGGACTCGGCCCACGGCCACGCCCAGGGGGTGATCGACACCGTGCGCGCCATCAAGACCGCCTTCCCGCATGCCCAGGTGATCGCGGGCAACGTGGCCACGGCCGCCGGCGCCCAGGCCTTGATCGAGGCCGGCGCCGACGGGGTCAAGGTGGGCGTGGGGCCGGGCTCCATCTGCACCACGCGGGTGGTGGCCGGGGTGGGGGTGCCCCAGTTGTCGGCCATCATGGACGTGGCCCGGGTCACCATACCCGCCGGGGTGCCCCTGATCGCCGACGGCGGCATCAAATACTCCGGCGACATCACCAAGGCCCTGGCCGCCGGCGCCCAGGTGGTGATGATCGGCTCTCTGTTCGCGGGCACCGAGGAGAGCCCCGGCGAGACCATCCTCTTCCAGGGCCGGCGGTACAAGATCTACCGCGGCATGGGCTCCATCGACGCCATGCGCCAGGGCTCGGCCGACCGCTACTGCCAGCAGGAGGAGGCCGACAAACTGGTGCCCGAGGGCATCGTGGGCCGCGTGCCCTACCGCGGGCCCCTGGCCGAGAGCGTGTTCCAGTTGGTGGGCGGGCTCAAGGCCGGCATGGGCTACGTGGGCGCGGCCAATCTGGAGGAGCTGCGCCAGAAGGCCCAGTTCGTGCGCATCACCCAGGCCGGCCTGCGCGAGAGCCACGTACACGACGTGATCATCACCAAGGAGGCCCCCAACTATCGCGTGGAGTAGCGGCCGGTGAGGCGGCCGGGAGGGCAGGGGTCGGCAGCGGTGTCCCGCCGCGGCAGTCCCCGGCTGGGGCGGGGCAGGGGCCTTTCCTTCGGCTCATCCGGGAAATGGGGGGAGAGGCACTTGGGATCGCTGTCCAGGCCGTCGGACCAGGAGATGGGATGATACTCCGTCGTCTTTGCCAGGAAAATGATATGGCTTCTCACTGGGATCCCGACCGGCGATACCGAGGCCGGGAGACCGTCTGGTATCCTCTTCCCTATCATTT
>MTPE01000012.1 GCA_002011835.1 Desulfarculaceae bacterium JdFR-95
CGGCGCCGGGGCCGCCCGGTCTGTTTCAGGGACGGGGTCCCTTCTGGCCGGCGGTGAACAACACCCAGGGCTGGGAGGGACGGTCGAACAGGTAGCCGCGCAGGTGGTCCCACTGGGGGTGCAGGCGCAGGAACTGATCGGCATCGAAGGGCATGCCGCTGCTGTTGCCCCAGCGGGCCCAGAAGCTCATCTTGCGGGCCAGGGCGGAGGTGAGTACCTTGCCGTCCACCGTGCCGCGGGGCTGGTAGGGTTTGGGCCGGCTGGGGTCGCTCATGTAGGCGCGGGGGTCGAGCTCGTAGTGGCCGTCCACGGTGCGGGAGGAGGGATTGACNCGGCCCAGGTACACGTCGTAGTGGTCGGCCAGGATGCGCTTGGCCACCTCGGCGTCGATGCGGCCCTGGTATTGGCGCATGAGCTGGCCCAGACGCACGCGGCGGGCGCCCTGGTGGCGGCGGATGTCGGCGAAGCCGGTGTTGCTGCACTCCAGGTTACGGATACGCGGGTCCAGGGGGGCGTTGAAGCCGATGAACCAGCCGTCTTTCTTGCGGGTGACGCTGGAGAACTTCAGCCCCAGCTCGAAGCGCATGATCTCGCCGGTCTTGATGTTGCCCAGCAGCCAACTGTTGGCGTAGCCGCCGTTGTTCTTCTTTTTCATCAGGGCCACGAATTGGTCCAGGGTGTCGGCGTACTGCATGGCCTTGCGCACGCGGTAGAACTCGGGGTCCTCGTCGGGGTCGTAGAGGGAGAAGCCGCCGATGGTGGTCTCGGTGCCCACCAGGCCGGCGTCGGTGACAAAGAAGTCGGTCATGGAGTCGATGTAGCCGGGCAGGGACTGCATGAACATGCGGTGGCCGCGGGCGGGCTTGATGTCCAGGATCAGGTTCATGAACTGGCCCCATTCGAAGTTGTCCCAGGAGTTGTGGGCCATGACGATGCCGCGGCCGCCGGTGGCGCGGCCGGTGGCGATGAAGGCGCTGCAGTGGTCACGGGGGGCGCCCACCCGGGGCAGGTAGTGGTACTTGGTCATGACGTTGGGCCACCAGTAGTCCATCAGCTCCTCCTGGCCGTTCCAGGCCAGGATGTCCTGCCAGGTGATCTTGAGCCCGGCCTTGCGCGCNCCGGCGGCGATGCCCTTCATCTCCTGGATGTACTCGGGGTCGATGCGCTTGGCCCAGAGGGTCTCGGCCGCCTGCACGAAGAAGGACCAGGGCTTGCCGGTCTGCTGGTAGGTGAGGTGGCGCAGGCTGCGGAAGACGCGCCGGAGCAGGTCGGCGGCCAGGTAGCCGTGTTGCTCGCCGCGCTCAAAGGGCTCGCCCTCGATGTGGATGTAGGTCCAGCCGGCCTGGGAGAAGCGCCAGCCCTTGCCGTAGGTGGTCACCTGGGCGGGTGGGGCCGCGGCCGCGGGCAGGGCCAAGGCCAGAATGAGGGCGACGCACAGACTCCAACGTCTCATGGTTACTCCTCCCCTGTGGTGTCGGCTCCCCCCGATGGCTGGTGGTGTTCGGATGGGTGAGGGCAGAGGTGGTTTGGGGGGAGATTTTGGTTTCAGGCGGCCTTCTTCTTGCGCTGGCGGGTGCGCTGCACGCGGCGCATGAGCCAGCGCAGCACCGCCTGGTGGTCGTCCAGGTCCAGGTTCTCTTCCAGGGCCTCCACCGGGATCTCGGCTCGGGCCATGGCCTTGTGTCCGCCGGCCGAGCCCAGGGTGCCGAAGCCTTCTTCCGCGGTCTTGCCCGCGTTGCCGCGGGGAGCGGCGTTGCGCAGGATGATGATGAGCTTGCCGTTGTAGAGCCCGCTGACCGCGCAGGCGTCCACCACGTCCACCTTGAGGTAGAAGTCGGCGATCTGCACCAGGTTGTCGGGGCTCTTCACCCGGCCCAGGTAGGCGTACATGCAGTGTTTGCGCACGCGGGCCCGGTCTATGGCCAGGCGCAGGAGCTGAAGGTCCTTCAGGCGCATCTCGCTGAACTCGATCTTGCGGAGGACGGAGTGGTTGGCCTTGGGGAACAGGAACTTGAAGGCCACGATGTCCTCTTCCAGGGCCGGGCGCTGGAAGCCGCGGGTGTCGTTCTTGATGCCGAAGACCAGGGCCGTGGCCAGGCGGGCAGAGGGCTTGATGCGCGCGCCCTGGAGGTATTCGGTCATGATGCTGCTGGTGGCGCCGTAGCGGGGGCGCAGGTCGGCGAAGGCGGCCTGTTTCCAGGCCTCGCCGGGGGGGTGGTGGTCGATGATCACGTCCGGCTGGAGATCGGCGAACTGGTCGCTGTGTTCGGGNTGGCTGTCCAGCATGACCAGCTTGGTGTANTCGCTGGTCTTGACCGCGTTCAGGGGACGGGTGGGGATGTTGAGCAGGCGTACCATGGTCAGGTTGTCGGGCCGGCGGATCTCGTTGCTGCGGGCGATGGTCACGCCGGCCACCCGCCGCCAGAGCAGGCGCTTGAAGGCCAGGGCCGAGGCCAGGGCGTCCGGGTCGGCCGAGATGACGATGAGCACCTTGTCTTCCGGTGCAAACTGGGCCAGGAGCTTGCGCGTCTGTTCGGGCAGGCTACGCGGCTTGGCGCTGTTGGCCGAGCGTTTGGAGGCCATGGTGATCCACGCTTCCGCTGGGGGAGATACAGGGCATAGGATAGCACCCGCCAGCCCGGGCGACAACCGCACAGAAGGGCCGATGCTATTGACCTGGGGGGCGGGGAAGATATAATGACGTCTTCAACCCGGCGGCTCTTTCGGGCCCCGGTTTGTGGTCTGGCTGCAGTATGTAACAAGGAGAGAGAGAGGGCCATGAGCGTCGACCACTGGGGAGACAATAGCACGCCGCTTAAGATCATGGACGTGACCCTGCGCGACGGCACCCAGTCGCTGTTCGCCACCCGCATGCGCACCGAGGACATGATCCCCATCGCCGAGCGCATGGACGAAGCCGGATTCTGGGCCATGGAGGTGTGGGGCGGGGCCACCTTCGACGCCATGAGCCGCTTCCTGGGCGAGGACCCCTGGGAGCGGCCGCGGACCCTGCGCAAGTACGCCAAGAAGACCCCCTTCGCCATGCTCCTGCGCGGCCAGAACCTGGTGGGCTACCGCAACTATGCCGACGACGTGGCCCGCCAGTTCGTGGACCTGGCCTGCGAGGTGGGCATCAACGTGTTCCGCACTTTCGACGCCCTCAACGACTTCCGCAACTTCGAAACCGTGGTGGAGCGCATCAAGGCCAACGGCCAGCACTTCCAGGGC
>MTPE01000151.1 GCA_002011835.1 Desulfarculaceae bacterium JdFR-95
CCGCCCAAGGCCGGCCCTGAAAGGGCCGGTCCCCCTGCGGGGGACCATGGCCGAAGGCCATGGCCTTGGGTGGGGGCGGGGCGCGGGGCTAGATCCACGGCCGCGGCCGCCAGGGGGGCAGGAACCAGCGTACCAGCAGCATCCCGGCCACGAACCCGCCCACGTGGGCCATCCAGGCCACTCCCGGTCCGCCGCCCACCACCTGCATGAGGAACCAGAAGCCCAGCAGCACCAGGGCGGGCACCCGCACCACCTGCACGAAGAAGAAGAACCACAGCAGGACCAGGATGCGGGCGCGGGGGTAGAGCACCAGGTAGGCGCCCAGGACCGCGGCGATGGATCCGCTGGCTCCCACCATGGGCAGGCCGGCGTAGGGCTCGCTGAGCACCTGGGCCAGGGCGGCCAGGACTCCGCCCAGGAGGTAGAAGGCCAGGTAGCGCAGTCGGCCCAGGGTGATCTCGATGTTCTTGCCGAAGATCCACAGGTAGAGCATGTTGCCGGCCAGGTGGAAGATGTGGCCGTGCAGGAACTGGAAGGTGAGCAGGGTGAGCCAGGAGGGCATCCAGGTGGGGGGGCGGGGCACGTTGGCGGTTCCGGTGAGCCAGGCCGGCACCACCCCGTACTGATGCAAGAAGATCATTTCCTGGCGGGGGGGGAGGGTGAGCTGGTAGAGGAAGACCAGGGTATTGAGGGCGATCAGGCCCAGGGTGAGCCAGGCCGTGCCTTGGATGGGGGTGTCGTCTTTGAGTGGGATCAAGCGTCTCTCCCTGGCCGGGTATGCTCGGGTTACAATAAAAGATAACCTCCCGGTCGGGTGAGGGCCAGGGGGTGAGGGCCTTGCATCCCGCTCGGGGCTGGGATAGCCTTGAGGCACACCCCTGAGTGAGAGGCTGTAGGGAGATGTCGTCTCCGGCCGCGGCCAAGAAGGTACACATTGCCACCTTCGGGTGCCAGATGAACCGGTACGACTCGGACCGGCTGGCCGAGCTGTTGGCGGCGCATGGCTATGCCTTGGCCGAGGACCCGGCCAGTGCGGACCTGATCATCCTGAACACCTGCAGTGTGCGCGAGCACGCGGCGCAGAAGGTCTACAGCCAACTGGGGGCGCTCAAGTCCCTGAAGCGGCGGCGGCCGGGCTTGATCATCGGGGTGGGGGGGTGTCTGGCCCAGCAGGAGGGTGCGCGCCTGTTGGAGAACGTGCCCCATCTGGACTTGGTCTTCGGCACCGACGCCTTGGAGGAGGTGCCTGCCCTGGTGGACGAGGCGGTGCGGGGCCGGCGGCGGGTGCATACCCCCCGGCCGCGGCGGGCCACCTTGGCCCGTACCAGCGTGGCGGGGCCGGGGGAGCTGAAGGCCCTGGTCACGGTGATGCAGGGCTGTGACAATTACTGTGCCTATTGTGTGGTGCCCTATGTGCGCGGGCCGGAGCGCAGCCGTCCTGCGGGCGAGATCTTGGAGGAGGTGGCGGCGCGGGTGGAGGCCGGTGCGCGGGAGGTGACCCTGCTGGGGCAGAACGTCAACTCCTACCGCGACCCTGCGGGGGTGGACTTCCCGGAGCTGCTGCGGCGGGTGGCGGCGGTGCCGGGCCTGTGGCGGGTGCGCTTCACCACCAGCCATCCCAAGGACCTGTCTCCGCGGCTGATCGAGACCATGGCCGGGGAGGAGCGGGTGATGGAGCAGCTCCACCTGCCGGCCCAGGCGGGCAGCGACCGGGTGTTGGCCGCCATGCGCCGGGGTTACACGCGCGAGCAGTATCTGGCCAAGGTGCGGGCCTTTCGCCGGGCCATGCCCCAGGGTGCCCTGGGCGGGGACATCATCGTGGGGTTCCCCGGGGAGAGCGAGGAGGACTTCGCCCAGACCATGCGCCTGCTGGAGGAGGTACGCTACGACTTCCTGTTCAGCTTCAAGTATTCCGACCGCCCCCACACCGTGGCCCGGCATCTGAAGGGCAAGCTGTCCGAAGAGGTCAAGGCCCGGCGCCTGCAGGAGCTGCAGGTTCGCCAGCGCCAGATCACCCTGGCCATCCACCAGGCCCTGGAAGGAAGCGTGCAGGAGGTGCTGGTGGAGGGGCCGGCCAAGCGGGGCCAGGGGCTGATGACCGGGCGCAGCCGGGCGGGCCGGGCGGTCAACTTCCCCGGAGAGGAGCTGGTGGGCCGTCTGGTGATGGTGAGGATAGAGCAGGGGCGGGTCAACTCGCTCCTGGGACGGGTGGTGACAGACACCACCAGGGAGGTCTAGCCGTGATCCGCATGATCGTGCAGGGGCTGACCATAGATCCGGCCAGCAACTCGCCCATCCTGATCCTGAAGGAACCCGAGGGCGACCAGAGCCTGCCCATCTGGATCGGGCTGTTGGAGGCCACCGCCATCGCCAGCGAGCTGGAGGGGGTGGGCTTCTCCCGCCCCATGACCCACGACCTGATGCGCAACCTCCTGGAGGCGGTGGGCTACTCCGTGGCGCGGGTGGAGGTGACCGAGTTGAAGGACAACACCTTCTACGCCCTGATCCACCTGGTGGGGCCCACGGGCACCCTGCGGGTGGACTCGCGTCCCTCCGACGCCATCGCCCTGGCCCTGCGCACCAAGGCCCCCATCTTCGTGGCGCCCAAGGTGCTGGAGCAGGCCGGGGCCTCCCCGGGGCGGCGCGAGGGCGACAAGGCCGAGGACAAGTGGCGCGAGATGCTGGAGTCCATGGACCCGGAGGATTTCGGTAAATACAAAATGTGATCTGTCTTTGGCATCTGCCCACAAGACTTGGTGACAGCCTCCTCCCTGGGAGACCGCCCGAACCAAGCGGGAGAGCGGGGCGGGATTCGGTGGCGGCTTCGCCAGTGGTGCGAGGCGCCGGGGTTGGTGGGAGGTGCGGGCCGATACAGTAATGTGACCTGTCTTGGCCTGCGGTCCCAAGACTTGGTGACAGCCTCCTTATCTGGGAGGCGGCCCGAAGCAGGCGGGAGAGCGGGGCGGAAGCAGGCGGCGGTGTCGGCCGGTGACGCGAGGTGCGGGGGTTCATGGAGGAGGCGGTCGAATACGAGAAATGCCCTGTCCCGGCCTGCGCTTCCATGAATTGGTGACAGCTTCCTTCCTGGGAAGCGGCTCAAACCAAGCGGGTGCGAGGGGGCGGGATGCGGCTAGGGCTCCAGTCTGCGGCGCGAGAAGCGGAGGACGCGGGCAAATTATGTGACCGGCCCCTGGCATCTGTCCCCCTGAATTGGGGTGCAGCGTCCTT
>MTPE01000150.1 GCA_002011835.1 Desulfarculaceae bacterium JdFR-95
CACCTTCTGGGTGCGGTAGTCGAACCACTCCCGCATGAGGTAGATCACCGGGTACGGCGTGTTGGGGTCGATCTCGGCGGTGTGGGCCTCCTTCCAGCCCANNACGTTGCGGGCGAACTCCACCACCGCCATGTGCATGCCNTAGCAGATGCCCAGGTAGGGGATGCCGTTCTCGCGGGCGTAGCGCACCGCCGCGATCTTGCCNTCCACCCCGCGGGCNCCNAAGCCCCCGGGCACCAGGATGCCGTCGGCGCCCTCCAGCAGGCCCACCCCCTGGCGNTCCACCTCCTCGGAGTCCACGAACTCGATGTTCACCCGCGCGTTGTTGGCCACCCCCCCGTGGCACAGGGCCTCGTTGAGGCTCTTGTAGGACTCGCGCAGGTTCACGTACTTGCCCACCATGGCGATGGTCACCTCGTGGGCGGGATTCTTGATCTTGTAGACCAGATCTTCCCACTGCTGCAGGTGGGGCTGGCGGGTCCAGATGTTGAGGCGCTTGCAGATCTGCTCGTCCAGGCCCTGCTGGTGGAACTTCAGCGGCACCTCGTAGATGGTCTCCACGTCCACCGCGGTGATCACCGCCTCGGGGTCCACGTTGCAGAACAGGGCGATCTTGCGCTTGAGGTCCTCGCCCAGAGGGCGCTCGGTGCGGCAGAGCAGGATGTCGGGCTGGATACCCACCCGGCGCAGCTCGGAGACCGAGTGCTGGGTGGGTTTGGTCTTGAGCTCACCGGCGGTCTTGATGTAGGGCACCAGGGTGAGGTGGATGTAGAGCACGTTCTCCTTGCCCACGTCGGCGCGGAACTGGCGGATGGCCTCCAAAAAGGGCAGGGACTCGATGTCACCCACCGTGCCCCCGATCTCCACGATCACCACGTCCACCCCGTCCACCACCGACAGGATGGCCTGCTTGATCTCGTCGGTGACGTGGGGGATGATCTGCACCGTGCCGCCCAGGTAGTCTCCCCGGCGCTCCTTCTGGATCACGGTGTTGTAGATGGAGCCGGTGGTGTGGTTGCACTTCTTGGTCTCGCGGGCGCTGGTGAAGCGCTCGTAGTGGCCCAGGTCCAGGTCGGTCTCGGCCCCGTCGTCGGTGACGAAGACTTCGCCGTGCTGGAAGGGGTTCATGGTGCCCGGGTCCACGTTCACGTAGGGGTCCAGCTTCTGCAGGATCACCGACAGGCCCCGGGCCTCCAGCAGGGCCCCGGTGCTGGCCGCGGCCAGGCCTTTACCCAAGGAAGAGAGCACGCCACCGGTGAAAAAGATGAACTTGGGCTGCATGGCCAACCCCCTGCCCCGCGCCGCTCCCGCACAGTAGGGAGGGCGGGATCATGCCTGTAGTTATGCTGTTTCGGGAACCGCAGCCGCGCTTTGATTCCCGCGGGACCAACCAAAACCGTACACCCGGTAGAGGATACTGCCGACACCCTCCTGGGCTTGGCGCCTCTATGGATTGAAGATAATTGGATTTTGGCCGCCGTGTCAAGACTGGAGAATCCAACCCCGTCCATCCATGCTGTTTCAAGTGCACTGGAGACGAAAAATCGCACATTTGGGACAGGGCCTCGATGTTTTTGACCTGCTGGTCAGAAAATACCCGGAGCTTGCCTCCACCCGCCCAGACGTGAAATCATGAAAGACAACAGAACCACAACCACGAGCGCAGCACCACCCCCAAACCCACCCCGGAGCCGAAAACCGTGAAGGTACGCGACCGCATGACCCCAAACCCGGTCACCGTGGACCCCAAGGCCAGCGTGGACCAGGCCCTGGGCCTGATGCGCGCCCACGGCGTGCGCCACCTGCCGGTCATGGAGGGCGACCGCATCGTNGGNCTGGTCACCGANCACGCCCTGGCCACGGCNTGGTTCCCCTCCCTGCTGGAGGACGTCTGCGTGGCCGACGTGATGGACCGCGACCCCACCCTGATCGAGGCCGACGAGACCATCTATCAGGCCGCCCGCCTCATGTACAACCGCAGGCTCACCGGCCTGCTGGTGGTGGAAGACGGCCGCCTGGTGGGCATCATCACCATGGTGGACCTGCTCAAGGTCTTCGTGAGCCTCATGGGCCTGCTCCAGGAAACCGTGCGCCTGGAGGTGGCCGTGCGTCCGGGACAGGACTCCCTGGAGGAGATCCACTCCCTGATCCGCCAGGCCGGAGGCGAGGTGGTCTCCGTGGCCTTGCTCTCCTCCACCGACCAGGAACGCATCTACTCCTTCCGCCTGGAGCGCACCGCCCTGGAACCCATCACCCAGGCCCTGGCCCAGGCCGGCTTCCGGGTGCTGGTCTGAACAGAGGAACGGCCGTGTCTGCCCCGCCCGATCTGCCCGCCGACCTGGCCCGCCCCTGGCAGGCGCTGCTCGCGCGCCTGGCCGGGCTGGACTCCCTGCTGGTGGCCTTCTCCGGCGGGGTGGATTCCACCCTCCTGTTGGCCGCGGCCCGCCAGGCCCTGGGAGATCGGGCGGTCGCCGCCCTGTGTGTGGGCCAGTTCACCCCGCCCTGGGAGGTGGACCGCGCCCGCCGCCTGGCCCGGCAGCTACAGGTGCGGCTGATAGAGGCCGACGCCCGCGAGCTGGACGACCCGGACATCGCCGCCAACCCCCCGGAGCGCTGCTACCACTGCAAGCGCCGCCGCCTCATCCTGCTGCAGGAGCTGGCCGCCCGCGAGGGCCTGGCCGCGGTGGCCGAGGGCAGCCAGGCCGACGACGCCCATGAACACCGCCCCGGAGCACGGGCCGTGGCCGAGCTGGGCGTGCTCAGCCCCCTGGCCGAGACCGGCCTGGGCAAAGAGGCCATACGCCGCCTCAGCCGGGCCCTGGGCCTGGAAACGGCCGCGGTCCCCTCCGGCGCCTGTCTGGCCACCCGCATCCCCTGGGGCACCCCCCTCACCCCCCAGAGCCTGCACCGCGTGGCCCGAGCCGAGGCCGCGGTGCGCCAGCTCCTGCCCGGCCGGCAACTGCGCCTGCGCGACCACTTCCCCCTGGCCCGCCTGGAGCTGGAGCCCGCCGCCATCCCCTCCGCCGCGGCCGAGCCCCTGCGCTCCCGCCTCTGCCAGGCGGTCCAGAACGCAGGCTACCGCTTCGTCACCCTGGACCTGGCCGGCTACCGCTCCGGCGGGGCCAACCCCCACCTGACCGGCTCCTGAAGTCCACCAACTCCCGTCTTGACACCGCCCTTCCCCATGGGTTAGCTCAAGCGGCAAACTAGGCCCGCCCCGCCCGCCCC
>MTPE01000193.1 GCA_002011835.1 Desulfarculaceae bacterium JdFR-95
TCTCAGGGGGGAGACCCTTTCTTTTTCCAAAGAAAGGGTCTCCCCCCTGCCTCCTAGTACCCAGAGCGCAACTGATCGGCCGCGCTCACCTGGGCGGCCATTTCCTCGCGGCGCAGTTGCAGGCGCCGGGCCAGGGACTCGTCGCTGAGGGCCAGGATCTGGGCGGCGAGGAAGGCGGCGTTCTTGGCGCCCCCGCTGCCCACGGCCACGGTGGCCACCGGCACGCCGGGAGGCATCTGCACCGTGGAGAGCAGGGCGTCGAAGCCCTGGAGCGGGGAGGAGTTTATGGGCACCCCGATCACGGGCAGGGTGGTGTTGCCCGCCATGACTCCGGCCAGGTGGGCGGCCCAGCCCGCACCGGCGATGATCACCTTGAAGCCCTCGGCCTTGGCGCTGCGGGCGAACTCCACCGCCTGCCGCGGCGTGCGGTGGGCGCTGAGCACCCGCGCCTGGCAGGGCACGCCCAGCTCGCGCAGGGTGTCCACCGCCTTCTTCATCACCTCCCAGTCCGAGTCCGAACCCATCACCACCGCCACCACCGGCTTCTGCGCCTCTGGGGCCTGTTTGTCCTGCTCCTTCCGGGCCGTGACCGGCCCGCCCTTGTAGATGCCGGGGTAGCCCTTCTGTTCCCGGGCCAGGGCGCGGTGGCCGATGTCGCGGCGCAGGTACATGCCGTCCCAGGATATCTTGTCGCAGGCCTGGTAGGCGCGGGCGATGGCCTCGCCGATGGTCTCACCCTGGGCAGTCACGCCCAGTACGCGCCCTCCGGCGGTGACGATGCGGCCGTCCTTCTCGGCGGTGCCGGCGTGGAACACCACCACGTCCTTCATGGCGGCGGCCTCATCCAAGCCGTGGATCTCCTTGCCCTTTTCGTATGAGCCCGGATAGCCCTGGCTGGCCAGGACCACACACACCGCCGGCCGGGGCGACCACTTCACCTCGGCCTCGTGCAGGCGCCCCTGGGCCAGCTTGTAAAGTATGTCGGCCAGGTCGCTCTCCAGACGCATGAGCAGGGGCTGGGCCTCGGGGTCGCCAAAGCGCACGTTGAACTCCAGCACCTTGGCGTCACCGTTGGGCATCACCATCAGCCCCGCGTAGAGCACACCCACATAGGGGTGGCCCCGGCGCGCCATCTCGTCGATCACCGGCTTGCAGATCCACCACTGGGCCATCTCGGCCACCTTGCGCTTCACCACCGGGGCCGGGGAATAGGCCCCCATGCCGCCGGTGTTGGGACCGGTGTCTCCCTCGCCGATGGCCTTGTGGTCCTGACTGCTGGGCATGGGGATGATGGTCTTGCCGTCGGTGAAGACCAGGAAACTGGCCTCCTCCCCCTCCAGCCACTCCTCAATCACCACCTTGGCCCCGGCCTCGCCAAAGGCCCGCTCCACCATGATCTGGTCGATGGCTGCCTCGGCCTCGGCCACGTCTTTACACAACAGCACCCCTTTGCCTGCAGCCAGGCCGTCGGCCTTGACCACCAGGCGGCGGTTGGCCTGGCGCACGTATTGCTTGGCCGCCTCAGGGTCGTCGAACACCTGGTAGTCGGCCGTGGGCACCCGGTGCCAGTACATCACCTCCTTGGCAAAGGACTTGCTCCCCTCCAGTTGGGCGGCATAGGCGTCCGGCCCGGCCACCAAAAGCCCCGCCTCGCGGAAGCGGTCGGTGATGCCCGCCACCAGAGGAGCCTCCGGCCCCACCACCGTGAGGTCGATCTGGCGATCCTTGGCAAACTTACACAGCTCCTCGATGTCCTGGGCCCCGATGTCCACCAGATCGGCCTGGGAACGCATGCCCGGGTTGCCCGGCGCGCAATAGAGCCGGTCCACCAGGGGGCTCTGGGCCAGCTTCCATACCAGGGCGTGCTCGCGGCCGCCGCTGCCCACTACCAGGATCTTCATGGCTCTCTCCACACTAAGAGATTATTTGGCTCGGCCGGCAGGAAAGACAAGACACCCCTGCCGGAAAATCACCCCCACGAGGCACAAAAAGGTGTCCAAGCCCTTTGACTGCCTCCCCCTTCACCGCTGACCTGCCCTCAGAGCGAGGCGGCCTGCTTCTCCAGATAGTCGGCGATGGCCCCGTCGTAGCGGTTGGTGAGGCGGAAGGCCTTGGCCGCCAAGCGCAGGCGGGTGGCGTCACTCAGACTCCCGCCCCGCTGGCGCATCTCCTCCAATACCGGAGCGTAGTCCGCCGGGTCGGTGACCACCGCCACCCCGGAACAGTTCTTGGCCGCAGCCCGGATCAGACAGGGACCGCCAATGTCGATGTTCTCGATGGCCTCCTTGAAGGTACACCCGGGCCGGGCCACCGTGGCCTCGAAGGCATACAGATTCACGCACACCAGGTCTATGGGCGCTATGTGCTGCTCGGCCAACTGCCGGCGGTGCTCCTCCTTGTCCCGGTCGGCCAGGATGCCGCCGTGGATGCGGGGATGCAGGGTCTTGACCCGGCCGTCCAACATCTCGGGAAAACCGGTCACCTCCGCCACGTCGGTCACCGGCAGNCCCCCCTCGCGCAGACGGGCCGCAGTCCCCCCCGTGGAGATGAGCTGCACCCCCAGCTCCACCAGCCCCCGCGCAAACTCCACCAACCCGCTCTTGTCGGTCACGGACAACAACGCTCGCATGATCTTGCGATCCATGGACCCCAAACCTCCTTGTGTCCAAAATGTAGCGCCCTCTCACCTGCCCCACTCATAACAAATGCCCCCCGCCCAAGCAACGGCGGATCGCCGCAGATGTAGTGTGGCATGCGAACCGTGTCAATAACCACCTCAGAGTCGCCGGACTCCCATGCCCGGATCGGGAATTAGGGTACTGCGAACCCAGGCGACGAATCGGAGAGGAAGACCCAGCCTTGCCGCCAGCGGTGGATCACCGGCGGCTGATGGCGGCGGATCGCCGGCCGCGGATCGCGGCTGATGGCGGCGGATCGCCGCAGATGTAGCGGGGCATGCGGGCCGTGTCAGTAGCCGGGCCGGAGTCGCCGGACTCCCACGGCCGGATCGGGAATTAGGGTCCTGCGAGCCCCGGCAACGGGGCGGCGTCAGGAACCCGGCCTTGGCGCCAACGTGGGCCATGCCCAGGCGACAAGACGTGTGCCAAGCTCCGGCCGTGTCGCCGTTCGTCCCGTCTCCGCGGCGGGCAGGGTGCCGTGGTCCGGGGAGCGGGCCGCCCTGCAGCCGTTTGCCCCTCCGGGCGGCATCCCCCAAAAGAG
>MTPE01000037.1 GCA_002011835.1 Desulfarculaceae bacterium JdFR-95
TGTTGGCCACCACGCTCACGCTGGAGAAGGCCATGGCCCCGGCGGCCATGGCCGGGTGCAGGTCGCGGATGAAGCCGGGCAACCAACTGAATCCGTGCAACACCCCGGCCGCCACCGGCACCAGGGCTGCGTTGTAGAAGAAGGCCCAGAACAGGTTCTGGCGGATGGTGCGCATGGTGGCGCGCGACAGGCGGATGGCCCGCACCACCCCCATCAGGTCGTCGCCCACCAGGGTNANGTCCCCGGCCTCCATGGCCACGTCCGCGCCGGTGCCGATGGCGATGCCCACGTCGGCCCGGGCCAGGGCCGGGGCGTCGTTGATACCGTCGCCCACCATGCCCACCACCTGGCCCTGCTCCTGGGCCCGGCGCACCACCTCCTCCTTGCCCTGGGGCAGCACCCCGGCCTCGAAGCGCTCGATGCCCACCCGCGCGGCTATGGCTGCGGCGGCGCGGGGATGGTCGCCGGTGAGCATCACTGGGGTGACACCCAGCTCCTTGAGGGCGGCGATGGCCTGGGCGGCGCCCTCCTTCTCGCGGTCGGCCATGGCCACCACTCCAGCCAGGCGTCCGTCCACCTCCACCAGCATCACGGTCTTGCCCTGGGCGGAGAGCTCCTCCACCTGGCGGGCGGCCTCCGGGGGCAGCTCACCCTCGGCCTGGAACCAGGCTGGCTTGCCCACCCGCACCCGCTGGCCACCCACCACCGCCTCCACCCCGAAGCCGCTCACAGCCTGGAACTGCTCCGGCTGGCTGATTTCCACCCCCTGCTCCCGGGCGCCGGCCACCAGGGCCCGGGCTAGGGGGTGTTCCGAGGCGCTCTCGGCGCTGGCGGCCAGGGCCAGGGCCAGCCGGTCTTCCTCCAGGGGCACCCAGTCGGTCAGGACCGGCTTGCCCTCGGTTATGGTGCCGGTCTTGTCCAGCATGATCACCTGCAGGCGGTGGGCGGTCTCCAGGGCCTCGCTGTTCTTGAACAGGATGCCCATGCCCGCGCCCTTGCCCGTGCCCACCATCACCGCGGTGGGCGTGGCCAGGCCCAGGGCACAGGGGCAGGCGATCACCAGCACCGCCACCATGCGGATCATGCCTGCCACGAAGGAGCCGCCCGCCACCCACCACACCCCCAGGGTGACCAGGGCGATGAGGATGATGGCAGGCACGAACACGGCCGAGACCTGGTCGGCCAGGCGCTGAATGGGGGCCTTGGAGCCCTGGGCCTGGCGCACCAAGCGTATGATCTGGCTGAGGGCGGTGTCCTTGCCCACCCCGGTGGCGCGCACCTTGAGCATCCCTTGCAGGTTCACGGTGGCACCGAACACGGTGTCGCCTTCGCTCTTGTCCACCGGCACGCTCTCGCCGGTCATCATGGACTCGTCCACGCTCGAGGCCCCGCCCACCACCACGCCGTCCACCGGGATGCGCTCGCCCGGCCGCACCACCACCACCTGGCCCGGCTGCACCGACTCGGCGGGCACGTCCTTTTCCTCGCCCTCGGGGGTGAGCAGGTGGGCCACCTTGGGGGCCAGGTCCATGAGCTGGCGGATGGCGGCCGAGGCCCGGCCCTTGGCCGCGCTCTCCAACAGCTTGCCCAGCTTGATCAGGGTGATGATCACGGCCGAAGTCTCGAAGTACACATGCACCCCCACGCCGGGGATCAGTAGCACGGCCAGGGAGTAGAAGTAGGCGGCCGAGGAGCCCAGGGCCACCAGCACGTCCATGTTGGCGCTGCCGGCGCGGATGCTCTTCCCGGCCCCGCTGTAGAATCCGGCTCCGGTATAGAACTGCACCGGCGTAGCTAGGGCCAGGAAAAGCCAGTTGACCCAAGGGGCATGGGCCCAGGCCCCCACCAGACCGAAGTCCCGGCCCATGGACAGGGCGAACAAGGGCAGGGTGAAGACCAGCCCCACCAGGAAGGCGCGGCGGTTGGCGGCCAGCTCGGCGCGGCGGGCGGCGGCCTCGGGGTCTTCCTCCGTGGCCTCTCCCTCCCGGGGCAGGACCAACTGGTAGCCGGCCTCGCCCACCACCCGGGCCATGTCCTGGAGGGACACCTGCTTGGGGTCATACTCCACCACCGCGGTCTCGCTGGCGAAGTTGACCGTGGCTTGGCGCACGCCGGGCAGCTTGCGGGTCAGCACGCGTTCCACGGTAGCGGCGCAGCGGGCGCAGGTCATGCCCACCACGGGCAGCTCCACCTTGCGCGTTTCTTGCGGCAGGACTAGCTGGTAGCCGGCCTCCTTGACCACCCGGGCCATGTCCTGGGGGGAGACCTGCTCGGGGTCGTACTCCACGTGCAGGGTCTCGGCCGCGAAGTTGACCGTGGCCTGGCGCACACCGGGCAGCTTGCGGGCCAGCACGCGCTCCACGGTGGCGGCGCAGCGGGCACAGGTCATGCCCACCACAGGCAGCTCCAGTTGTCTACTCTGATCGGACACTTTGGGCGAACCACCTTTCTCGGCGTAAAGAGATGGATGTCACCGGGGCTGTTTCCTGAACGGGGCTGGGGACAAAACGCGAGTTTCCCGCCCGGCCCCGCCGGGACGAGGCGGCTCTGTCCCGAGCGCACATCCGGCCCTGACCCTTTGGGGCGGTGCAACGAACCGCGTCACCAGTGTGCCCCCACCAAGCTCTTTGAGGGTGGCCCAAAAGGGGCCTGTGGGGGGGAGCTCAGCCCTGGGGCGGGTAGCCGGCGTCCTTGAGGGCGGAGGCGATCTGCTCCCAAGTAGCGGGCTCTTGCCAGGTGAAGGTCACCTGCTTGGAGGCCACGTCCCCCTGCACGTCGGTGACGCCGGTCACTTCCTTGGCCTCACGCTGGATGGTCATGAGGCAGTGTCCGCAGGAGATGGCAGGGATGTGTACGGTCTTCTGGGGCATGTTGGGTTCTCCTTTCCTGGGGTTCTTCTATCAGAATGATAAGCCTTGTCGGGCGATCTCGCCAGCACCGGCCAATAGCAGGAATGATTTGTCTGGTCGGCCACGGTATCGCCTTCGCTCTGAGGCTTCGGGTTGAGCCGGGTCCACAGCAATAACACCTAGCACGACGGAAAGTGCCGGGGAGGCCGTGTTTCCCACCGCCTCTCCCTGCCACCTGAGGTTTATCTTCAGAAACTACTTATTTTATGCTGCCAGTCAATTACCCGCTTTAGGTCTATATGAGCAGATTTAGCTTTCAAGGGCAGTGAGATGGCGAGGTTCAGGAGCTC
>MTPE01000414.1 GCA_002011835.1 Desulfarculaceae bacterium JdFR-95
ACCTGGAGGAGTTCGCCCCGGAGCTGGCGGCCAAGGCGCGGGTGGTGCCCTTCGTGGCCCACCTGCCCCCGGAGGCCCGCCGGGCCGACCCCCGGGAAGTGTGCCGGCGCTACCACCTGCCCCAGCGCTTCTTCTACCTGCCCAACCAGTTCTGGGCCCACAAGAACCACCGCCTGGTCCTGGAGGCGTTGGAGAGCCTGGCCGCGCGGGGCCGGCGGGTGACCGTGGTCTGCACCGGCAACACCACCGACACCCGCAATCCCTTGTTCTTCGGCCGCCTCCTGGCCGAGGTCTCGGCCCGGGGCCTGCGCGAGCGCTTCATCCTGCTGGGGCTGGTGGAGCACGCCGAGGTGTTCGCCCTCATGCGCCAGAGCCTGGCCGTGCTGCAGCCTTCCTTGTTCGAGGGTTGGAGCACCACGGTGGAGGAGGTCAAGTCCCTGGGCAAGGCCATCGTGCTCTCGGACATCCCCGTACACCGGGAGCAGGCCCCGCCGCGGGCCTGGTACTTTGACCCCCGCGACCCCGAGGAGTTGGCCGCGCGCCTGGAGCGGCTCTGGGAGGAGCTGGCGCCCGGGCCGGACGCCGAGCTGGAGGCCGCTGCGGCCGCGGCCCTGCCCTCGCGCAGCCGGGCCTTCGGCCGGGCGGTGGCGGCGGTGCTGCGCGAGGCGGTGGAGGCGGCGAGATGAGCGCCCCACGTCCCCAGGATCTGCCTCCCCCTCCGCCGGGCCGGGAGGGCTGGCCCTGGCAGGCGGTGGAGACCTCTCCCCCGGCGGAGCCGGCGGGAGGCTGGCCCCTGGTGAGCGCCCTGATCCCCTGCCGCAACGCGGGCGACTTCCTGGAGGCGGCCCTGCGCTCCCTGCTGCTGCAGGGCTACCCCGCCCTGGAGGTGATCGTGGTGGACGGCGCCAGCACCGACCATACGCTGGAGGTGGCCCGGCGCTACCGCCCCTGGCTGGCCCACCTGATCAGCGAGCCCGACCGCGGCCAGTCCCACGCCCTCAACAAAGGGCTGGCCCTGGCCCGGGGGGAGTTCCTGTGCTGGCTCAACGCCGACGACCTGTGGTTGCCCGGGGCCATGTTCACCCTGGCCGCGGCCCTGGCCGCCGCGCCCGAGGCTCCCCTGGCCGCGGGCACCACGGTGTACCTGGACGCGGCGGGGAACGAGATCTCCCGCGAGCCGGCCCGCTTCACCTCCTGGGCCGATTATGCCCTGCGCCGCTGCATGATCCGCCAGNCCGCCAGCCTGTTCCGCCGCCGGGCGGTGGCGGCCGCGGGNGGGTGGGACGAGTCGCTGGCCTACGCCATGGACCGCGACCTCTTGTTGCGCCTCACCCGCCAGGCCCCGCCGGCCATAGTCTCCCGAGCCGTGGGCGCCTACCGCGTACACGAGGGGGCCAAGACCCGCCGCGCCGATACCCTGCTGGAGCGCGTGGCCGAGTCGGACCGCATGACCGCCCGCCACCTAGCCGGCACCCCCTGGCTCAAGGAGTTCCGCCGCCAGCGGGCCTTCACCTGGCTGGAGCTGGCCACCCGCCCCGGCCTGTCCCTCCCCGCCCGGCTGCGCGCCCTGGGCCGGGCCCTGGCCCACCGCCCCTTGGTGGCGGCCTATCCCGACTTCCGGCGCGCCCTGGCGGAGGTACTCAGGGGAGGGAAGCGGTGAGACCACCGCGCAGCGTGATCCTCCTGCAGCGCCTGGAGCGCGGCGGGGCCGAGCGCCAGGCCGTGAACCTGGCCCGGGGGCTGAAGGCCCGGGGCTGGCCCGTGGCCGTGGCCGTGTTCTATGCTGGCGGCGCCCTGGAGCCGGAGCTGCGTGCCGCGGGCGTGCCCCTGCTCTGCCCGGCCAAACGCGGCCGCTGGGACCTGGCCTCCTTCGGCCGCGAACTCTGGAGGCTGCTGCGCCGCTTCCGGCCCCGGGTGCTCTATTCCTTCCTGGACGTGGCCAACCTGGTGGCCCTGGCCCTGGCGCCCTGGCTGCCCGGCTGCCGCGTGGTGTGGGGAGTGCGCGCCTCTAACATGGAGCTGATCCGCTACGACCGCCTGTCGCGCGTGGCCTTCCGCCTGGCCGCGGGTCTCTCGCGCCTGCCCCGGATGGTGATCGCCAACTCCTGGGCCGGCCGCGAGCACCACCTGGCCGCCGGCTACCCCCCCACCCGCACCGTGGTGGTGCCCAACGGCATCGACACCGGCCGCTTCCGCCCCGACCCCGCCGCCGGCGCCCGCCGGCGTGCGGCCTGGGGCCTGGGGCCGGAGGCACCCCTGGTGGGCNTGGTGGGGCGGCTGGACCCCATGAAGGACCACGACAGCTTCCTGGCCGCGGCGGCGCGGGCCGCGGCCTTGCGGCCGGAGCTGCGCTTCGTGTGCGTGGGCGGAGGTCCGGCGGCGGAATTGGCCCGCCTGCAGGCGCGGGCCCGCAGCCTGGGCCTGGGGGAGCGGGTGCTCTGGACCGGCCCGGAACAGGACATGCCCGCGGTATACAATGCCCTGGACCTGGCCGTGTCCACCAGCGCCTTCGGCGAGGGCTTCCCCAACGTGGTGGCCGAGGCCATGGCCTGCGCGGTGCCGGTGGTGGCCACCGCGGTGGGCGACGCCGCCCGCCTGCTGGACGACCCCCTGCGCGTGGCCCGGCCCCGCGACCCGGCCGACATGGCCCGGCGCTGGCTGGCGGTACTGGAGCTGGAGCCTGCCCAGCGCGCCCGCCTGGGCGCCCGCGACCGCCGGCGGGTGGTGGAGCGCTTCTCCCTGGAGCGCATGGTGGAGCGCACCGCCGAGCTGCTGGCCCAGGCGGCCGAGGCGTAGCAGAGGAGGAGGCAACCGCGTGTTGAGCCGCGCCCACCGGGACTGGCTGCAGGAGGTGGCCCAGGGGCTGCCCGCCTTCCTGGAGTCCCTGGCCCTGCCCGACCAGCCGGGCCGCTATCTGCCCTGCCGCCGGGGGCTCACCCCGGCCGGCCGCGAGGTGGCCCTGGGCTTCTCCTGCCTGGCGCTCAAGCTGGCCTACACCCTGGGCCGCTGGGAGGCCCTGGCCGAAGAGGAGCGCCGCGCCTGGCTGGACTTCATCCGCGGCTTCCAGGCCGGCGACGACCAGCCCCAGGAGCTGCTGCGCGGCGCCTTCCTGGACCCGGCCCTGATCGGCCGCCTGCGCCCCGAGCCCCGGTGGCGGCGCCTGTGGCGGCGGGGACCGGACGCCCGCACCCG
>MTPE01000050.1 GCA_002011835.1 Desulfarculaceae bacterium JdFR-95
GGGATAGCTGATGCGCGCCTGCAGGTCCACCCGGTAGCGGCGGGCGTTGTAGCCCTCGCGCTCGATGCGCTCCACGTAGCGCTTCAACTCCAGGAAGGTCATCTCCTCACTGGGCTTGGCCAGGCGGGTGAAGTCCTGGGGCCGCTCGGGCATCTCCAGCACGGTCTCGCGGAAGGGACGCACCGCGTAACCGCCGCCGGGCAGGCGCCGCTGATCCAGGCCCTCGAAGGCCACCCAGCGCCCGCCCAGGAAACGCACCCGCCGTGCGTCCACCCGCTGCACCAGGTTGAAGTCGCGGTCGAAGCGATACCAGGTCACGTCGGAGAGGGTCTGGCTCAGGGGGTCGTAGTAGCCCACGCGGTAGATGCTGCCCTGGCCCTTGAACCAGAACTTCTCCTTGTGGGTGAGGCGGCGCGGTCGCTTCTCCACCAACACGTCCCAGATGTAGTTGGTGCGGGCCTTGGTGTGAGGCACCACCACCTCGTTGAGGATGGCCAGCCCCAGGGTGATCAGTGCCGCCAACAACAGGATGGGCAGGGTGAAGCGGAACAGGCTGATGCCGCTGGACTTGACCGCCACGATCTCGTTGTGCTTGGACATCAGGGCCAGGGTGATCACCGTGGCCATGAGCACGGCCAAGGGCAGCAGCAGGGTGGTGATCTCCGGCACCTGCAACACGAAGAAGGCCAGCATGGTGGCCCAGCCCTGGCCCGCCTCCTGGAAGTTGTCCACCTTCTCGATGAAGTCGAACAGGGTGTAGAGGGCCACGAAGGCCACCACCAGAAAGGCGAAGTGCTTCAGGAACTCGCGCGCCACGTACTGGGCCAGGATACGCAAAGGGGCCTCCTCCTCCACATCGGGGACGCCGGCGGTGGGCGGCCGCCGCCTGGCTGCGAGTCTAATGGCCCCCTCGGGGTTTGTAAAGCCGACGGCACCGACCGAGGGGTGCTCACCGGCAAGGCAAGCCCTGCCCCCGACCTTGACAGCACCCCTGGCCCGTGGCAGTTGAAGCCACAGGAACCCACCCCCACGGAGGCACAACATGGAGCTGCGCCGCGAGCTGGAGGCGCGCGAAGACCGCCTGCTCAGCCCTTACGCCGCCCGCTCGGCCCAGAGCCGCGGCCGCCTGCACCCGGAGGACGAATGCCCCCTGCGGCCCGCCTTCCAGCACGACCGCGACCGCATCCTCTACGCCAAGGCCTTCCGCCGCCTCAAGCACAAGACCCAGGTGTTCCTGGCCCCCACCGGCGACCACTACCGCACCCGGCTCACCCACACCCTGGAGGTGGCCCAGATCGCCCGCACCCTGGCCCGGGCCCTGGCCCTGAACGAAGACCTCACCGAGGCCATCGCCCTGGGCCACGACCTGGGACACACCCCCTTCGGCCACGCCGGAGAGACCGTGCTCGACGAGCTTTTGCCCGAGGGCTTTCGCCACCACGAGCAGTCCCTGCGCGTGGTGGACCACCTGGAGAAGGACGGCCGCGGACTCAACCTCACCTACGAGGTACGCATGGGCATCCTGCACCACGCCAAGGGCCGGGGCCGTTTCCTGCCCGCGCCGGGCGAGGAGGAGCCCGACCTCACCCTGGAGGCCCAGCTGGTGCGCGCGGCCGACGTGATGGCCTACATCGCCCACGACACCGACGACGCCCTGCGCGGACAGGTGATCCGCCCCCAGGAGCTGCCCCCGCGGGTGGTGGAGGTGCTGGGCGACCGCCTCAGCCGCCAGATCGACACCATGGTGCGCGACCTCATCGCCCAGACCCGCGCCGCGGGCGGGGCGGTGATCCGCATGAGCCCGGAGGTGGAGGGCGCCATGTGGGAGCTGCGCGACTTCCTCTACCAACGGGTGTACGACAACCCCGAGGTCCACGCCGACTTCATCAAGGCCAGCAAGGTCCTGCGCGAGCTGTTCCACCGCCTGATGGAGGACGACGCCCTCTACCGCCGCCAGATCGGCGAACTGCCCCCCGACCAAGACCAGCGCCGGCGGGCGGTGGCCGACTACATCGCGGGCATGACCGACCGCTTCGCCCTGGCCCTCTACGACGAGGTGTTCCTGCCCCGGCCCTGGGCCCGGCTGTGAGCGCGGCCGCGCGGCTCACGCGAAAAGGGGTCGGTCCGCCGGCGCCTTTTGGGAGGGTGTGCTACATTTCGACGATCACCTTGCGGGCGCCGGGCCGGCGGGCGCGCTCCAGGGCCTCTGGGAACCGGGCCAGGGGATAGGTGGCCTCGATCAGGGGGGTGGGGTCCACTAGCCCTTCGGCCAGGAAGTGCAGGGCCAGGGCCATGTCCCCGCAGCGGCTGCCCAGCAGGTTCACTTCGTTCACCACCAGCCGGGCCAGGTCCAACCGGGAGGGCTGGTGACTGGTGGTCTTGGCCACCACCGTGCCCTCCGGCTCCACCAGCTCCAGGGCCCAGGCCAAACCCTGGGGACGGCCGGTGGCCTCCACCACCACCTGGAAGGGGCCGCCCAGGCGCTGGAGCAGCTCCCGGGGATCGTCGCCGGCCGAGATCGTCCTCACGCCCTGGGCCTGGGCGACGGCCAGCTTGTCCGGGTGGCGGCCGGCCAACACCAGCCCCGGACACCAGTGGCGCAGCCCCAGGGCGGCCAGCAGGCCCAGCTTGCCGTCGCCCAACACCAGCAGGCGGGTGCGGCCGGTGAGGTGTACCTGTTGGCCCACCTCCAGGGCCGCGGCCAAGGGCTCGCAGAACACGGCCCGCTGGTCGGCCAGCTCCTCGGGCACCAGGTGCAGGTTGCCCGTGGGCAGGCAGAGGTACTCGGCGAAGGCGCCGGGGTGGTCCTTGATCCCCACCACCCGCCGCCGGGGGCAGTGGCGGGGGTCGCCAGCCCGGCAGCGGGGACACTCGCCGCAGCCCAGGTTGATGTCCGCCACCACCCGCCGGCCCACCAGCTCCGGCGCCTCCGGGGCCTGGACCACCTCGGCCACCAGCTCGTGGCCCGGCACCCCCGCGAAGCCGTAGTAGCCGGCCAGCAGCTCCAGGTCGGTATTGCATATGCCCGCACACCGCACCCGCAGCAGGGCCTCGCCCGCACCGGGCCGGGGAGTGGGCTGCTCCACCAACGTGACCTTCCCTTCCTGGAACCAAACCGCCTGCATCGCCTCCACCTCCGAATGACGACCGGCTGCTGTCTCCTCGGGTTTGGTCGCCCCCGCCGCCGGCC
>MTPE01000490.1 GCA_002011835.1 Desulfarculaceae bacterium JdFR-95
GGGCCGAGCCCATCCGCGTGGGCCTGATCCTGCCCATGACCGGCCCGGCCGCACCCTATGGCCACATGGCCAAGGCCGGCATCGACCTGGCCGTGGCCGGCCGTCCCCAGGTGCTGGGGCGGCCGGTGAAGCTGATACTCACCGACAACAAGTCGGACAAGGTGGAGAGCTCCAACGCGGCCAACCGCCTGATCCAGCGTGACAAGGTGGTGGCCATCATCGGGGCGTTGTCCAGCTCCACCACCCTGGCCGCGGCGCCCATCGCCGAACGGGCCCGCATCCCCATGGTGACCGGCTGGGCCACCAACCCCCTGGTCACCCGGGGCAAGAAGTACGTGTTCCGCACCTGTTTCATCGACCCCTTCCAGGGCCGGGTGGCGGCCAACTTCGCCTGGCGCAACCTGGGGGCCAAGACCGCGGCGGTGCTGATGGACATCAGCCGCGACTACTCGGTGGGCCTGGGCACCTTCTTCCAGCGCGCCTTCCGCGAGCTGGGGGGCAAGATCGTCNCCGTGGCCCGCTACACCAGCGGCGACCAGGAGTTCAGCGCCCAGTTGGGCACCATCAAGGCCAAGAACCCGGACGTGATCTTCCTGCCCGGCTATCTGCCCGAGGAGCCGTTGATCATCCGCCAGGCCCGCGAGATGGGGCTCAAGCAGCCCTTCATCTCCGGCGATGCGGCCCAGGCCGACGAGACCATCAAGATCGGGGGCAAGGCGGTGGAGGGCCTGTACCTCACCACCCACTTCGACGAGGGCGGCGCCACCACCCCCGCGGGCCGCACCTACACTCGGCTCTACCGGCAGAAGTATGGCAAGGCCCCCGACGCCCTGGGCGCCTTGGGTTACGACACCTACAACATCCTCCTGGACGCCTTCGCCCGCGCCGGCGGCACCCAGGCCGAGGCGGTGGTCAAGGCCCTGGAGGAGACCCGCGACTTCCCCGGAGTGTGCGGCAAGACCAGCATCGTGAATCACGACGCGGTCAAGCCGGCCGTGATCCTCAAGATAGAACGCGGCCGCTACGTGTACGTGGCCACGGTCAACCCCTAGCTCCGGGCCGGCCCGCCGGCGGGAAGCGGCCGGGGCCGCAGCGGAACGTACGAGCGAGGATCCAGGGCGGCGGCCCCTGGAAACTTTGGCCGGAGACGGTATAATCCGCCGGTCCGGTGGGCGGGAGCTCGCCACCTTTTTGCGGCCGCCAAGGCGGATGTAGAGAGACTATGGACCTGGCCCAGTTCATACAGCAGATGATCAACGGCCTGACCCTGGGCAGCCTGTACGCCCTCATCGCCATCGGCTACACCATGGTGTACGGCATCCTGCGCCTGATCAACTTCGCCCATGGCGACGTGCTCATGGTGGGCTGCTACATCGCCTGGTTCGGGGCGGTGATGTTCGGCCTGCCCTGGTGGGCGGCCCTGGCCGGGTCCATGGTGCTCACCGCCGGGCTGGGGGTGCTGATCGACCAGGGGGCCTATCGCCCCTTGCGCCACGCCCCGCGCATCAGCGCCTTGATCACCGCCATCGGGGTGAGCTTCCTGCTGGAGAACCTGGGCCTGGTGGTGTTCGGCGGCCGGCCCAAGGCCTTTGCCCGGCCGGAGCTGTTCAACCAGATCTACCAGATCGGCGAGGTGCGCATCCTGTCCTTGAGCGTNTGGGCCCCGCTGATCACGGCCCTGATCCTGGCCGGGCTCTTGGTGATCATCTANCGCACCCGGGTGGGCATGGCCATGCGCGCGCTGTCCCGCGACATGGTCACCGTGCGTCTGATGGGCATCGACACCGACCGCATCGTGGCCATGACCTTTGCCCTGGGCTCGGCCCTGGCCGCGGCCGGGGGCGTGTTGTGGGCCATGAAGTATCCCCAGATCAACCCGCTGATGGGCATCCTGCCGGGGCTGAAGGCCTTCGTGGCCGCGGTGCTGGGCGGCATCGGCAACGTGATGGGGGCCATGCTGGGGGGGCTGTTGTTGGGCCTGGCCGAGATCATGCTGGTGGCCCTGCTGCCGGAGCTGGCCGGCTACCGCGACGCCTTGGCCTTCGTGTTGCTCATCGGCATCCTTCTGTTCCGGCCCACCGGCATCATGGGCGAGGAGCTGCCGGAGTAGGAGAGAGGCCATGCGCGGGCGAAGGGTCATGAGGGTGGTGCGGCCGGTCGGGGAGGGGCAGGCATGAAGACCCTGGGCGACATCCTGCGGGTGGGCCCCCTGCCCGACCCGGAGACCACCCGGCGCCGCGACTTCTGGCTCACGGTGGGCTTCGCCGGGGTGGTGGCCGCGGCCCTGTGGCTGGTTGACAACCACGGCAGCGGCTACCTGGTACACATGGTCACCCTGGCGGGGCTGTTCGTGGTCCTGGCCGTGAGCTACAACCTGATCAACGGCGTCACCGGCCAGCTCTCCCTGGAGCCCAATGCCTTCGTGGCCTGCGGGGCCTATGTCACCGCTCTGCTCACCCTCTCCCCGGCNGAGAAGNAGGCCAGCTTCATCCTGGAGCCCCTCATTTGGCCCCTGTCGGTGATACAAGTGCCTTTGCTGCCCGCCCTNGTGGTGGCCGGGCTGTGTACGGCCCTGATGGCCTTCGTCATGGGCTTTCCCGTGTTCCGGGTGCGGGGTGACTACCTGGCCATCGTGACCCTGGGCTTCGGCGAGGTGGTGCGGGTGGTGGCCAACAACGCCCAGAGCGTGACCAACGGCCCCCTGGGCCTGAAGGGCATCGCCCACCTCACCACGGTGTGGTGGTCCTGGGGCCTGGCGTTGGTGTGCCTGTTCGTGATCGTGCGCCTGGTGCATTCCTCCTACGGCCGGGCGCTCAAGGCCATCCGCGAGGACGAGGTGGCGGCCGAGGCCATGGGCATCGACGCCTTCTGGCACAAGATGCTGGCCTTCACCCTGAGCGCCTTCTTCGAGGGCGTGGCGGGAGGACTCTTGGCCCACCTCATCACCACCATCAGTCCCACCCTGTTCACCTTCTTCCTCACCTTCAACCTCCTGATCATCATTGTGGTGGGCGGTCTGGGTTCCACCACCGGCGCGGCCCTGGCCGCGGTGCTGTTCACCTTCGGGGGGGAGTGGCTGCGGGTGGTGGAGGAGCCCTTCACCATTTTCGGACTGTCGGTGCCGGGTATCCCCGGCATGCGCATGGTGGTCTTCAGCCTGATCCTGATCGTGGTGATGCTG
>MTPE01000491.1 GCA_002011835.1 Desulfarculaceae bacterium JdFR-95
GCGCCCGGCGGCGCAGGGTGGTGGCGTCGCCGTGGCCCGCGGCCAGCAGGGCCAGCAGGGCCAGCCCTGCCGCGGCCATCAGCAACCCCCGCCGCCGGCCCGGAGCCTGTCCCCGGCCCGGAGCCAAGGGCCCCCGGCGGCCCAGCTCCGGCCGCAGGCCCAGCACCACCAGCAGCCCCAGGCCCAGGACGCTCAGCCCCAGGCCCAGCCAGTGGGGCCAGGCGTAGCCGAAGCGCAGGGTGAGCCGCTCCCCCCGGGGGAAGACCAGGATGAAGGCCGGGGTGGCGCGGTAGATGCGCTCGCCGGTGGTGCTGCGCCAGGCGGGGTGGTAGCTCACCCGGATCCACACCGGCAGCCCCGGGGTGAGACCGCTGATCTCGATGCGCTCGGGATACATGCGCACCCGGAGCCGGCCGCGGGGGCGGGGCAGGGGGATGCGGGGGTAGTCCCCCCGGCGGATGATCGACAGCACCGGATCGTTCCGACCGCCGGTGTCATGGTACACCCGCCAGAAGCGTCCCCGGCGGTCCCGGGGCGGGCGGGAGAGCAGCACCAACGGCGTCTGCAGGCGGCTGAAGCGCAGCCACCAGTAGGCGATCACCTGGGGCCGGCTGGTGACCACGGCCAGGGGGCGGAAGCGGGGCACCACCGCGTAGCCCTCCGGTGGCGGCACCAGGTCGAACACGGCATAGCCGTCCACCGCGGCCCGCTGGCGGAAGGCGGCGGTGGCCCGGGCCCGGGCCGCGGTCTCCGGCTCGGAGGTGATCAGGGTGCCGGCGTTGAACAGACGCATGTGCTGCGCCGCCCGGGGCAGGTCGGGACGGGCGTAGACGTAGGGCGGGAAGGGGCTGCTGGCGTGGCGGCCCAGCTCGGACTGCAGGTAGAAGATGAAGGGGCTGTTCAGGGAGGCCTGCATGTACAGCCCCTCCAGCACCGCCCGGCCGCTCCACATGGGCAGGGTCTCGAAGGCCCGCACCGTGCCCATGGCCTCCTGGCGGGGGGAGTGCTCCCACACCAGGCGGGGGTCGTCCAGGCTCCCGCGCACCAGGCGGGCCAGGCTGCGGAAGGTGCTCCAGCCCTCCCGCGCCTCCATGCCCGCGCAGTTCCACTCCAGCCAGGCCGGCAGATAGGTGGGGGCCAGCCCCGCCCACAGCACCCCCGCCAGGGTGATCGCCCCGGCCAGGGCCCAGGCCCCGGCCAGGCGCCGGCCGGCCAGACCCACCCCGCCGGCGGCCAGCAGCACGAAGGCGAAGTGGGCGAAGGGACCGAAGCGGATGTCTATGCCCTGGAGCCACTGGGCGGACAGGAACAGCCCCGCCGCCGCCCCCAGCCAGAACAGTAGGAATGCCGTGCGCCGGCGGTCGCCCCCGTCCCCCAGCCACAGGCACAGCCCCGCCGAGACCGCGCCCAGCACCATCACCGGCAGCAGGGTGGGCGGGGCGTAGTTGCGCCAGGAGTCCAATATCCACACCTGGCTGAACTCCTCGGTGTAGGGGGCGTAGAGCAATAGCGGCACCAGCCAGAAGGCCATGAGGAGAAAGCCCAGGCCGTACAAGACCAGCAGGCGCGCGTGGGCCCGGGGCCAGGCCCCCCGCTCGCACAGGAAGTAGAGCCCCGCGGCCAGCACGAACAACAGGGCGTAGGCGTGGCACAAGGCCACCAGGGCCAACAGCAGCGCCTGGCCCCCCAGGCCGCGGCGGCCGTCCACCACCGCNGGCAGGCGGCCNAGGTAGAGCAGGCTCAGNCAGAAGGCCCAGCCGTAGCAGAACTCCCCCGCCAGCAGGGAGGCCAGGTTGCCGCCCCAGACCTTGTCCGCCTCCAGCAGGAGGAAGCTCAGGCTCATCACCGCCCCGGCGCCCGCACCGGGGAAGGGCGTCCCCAGGCCCCGCAGGCAGANCCAGGTGCACAGCGGCAGGGCCAGGGCCGGGGCCAACGANAGCAGCTTGAAGGCCACCGCCGGTGGCACCAACAGGCTCGCGGCGGACATGCCCAGAAAGGGCAGGGGNAAGTAGAGCTGGAACAGGGGCAGGCCNGCCAGGTGCCAGGGGTCCCAGCCCCACAGGCGGCCCTGGGGCAGNATCTGNCGCATGAAGTAGAGCAGGGCCTCGTAGTGGGAGTGGGCGTCGCCTCCGGTGGGGGTGGTGGGGGAGAGGATCAGCTTCCAGGGCAGCAGCCAGGCCACCAGCGCGGTGGCCGCGGCCACCATGACCAGCTCGGCGGCGGACTCGGCCCGGCGGCGCAAGGCCCTAGACCCCCCGCCGGCGGCCCCGCACCGCCAGCACCACCCACAGGGCGGTGAGCAGCCCCGCACCGGCCAGCCACCACCCCAGGGTGCGGCGGAAGAAGCCCTGCCGCGGGGCCAGGGTCACGCGGCTGGTCACCACCGTGCTCACCTGCCCCCCTGCGAGACGGCCCTCCACCACCGCCACCAGGGGATAGCCCGCGCCGGTGAGGGCGGAGAAGTTGGTCAGCTCCGCGGTTATCCGACTCCGGCCGCGGGGCGGCAGGTGTAAAGAGAGATGCTGTGGCCGCAAACTCAGTTCGCGGGGGCAGAACAGATGTACCCCCCCCTGGAAGGGCTGCGGCGAGGGGTTGCTCACCGTGAGGCTCCACGTGACTGACTCGCCCTCCAGGCGCACCGGCGCGGCCCGCACCGCCAGGGGGCTGGGCCGGTCGCGGCCGAGGGCGTAGAGGGCGTGGGCCAGGGTGGAGAAGGGGTACTGGTTCTGGTCGCTGAAGTCCACCCGCACCACCGCGGCGTAGCGCCCGGGCGGGCCGGCGGGCGCGGGCCAGGACAGCACCAGGTCCTCCTCGCCGCCCGCGGCCAGACTGGCCAGCCGCCGCGAGGCCGCCTCCACCGGAGGGTAGAGCAGGTGGGCCTGCAGGTCGCGGGCCGCTTCATCGCCCCGGTTGACCACCGTGAGCACCACCTGCACCCGTCCGGCCTGCAGGTAGGCGCGGGCCGAGACCTGGATCACCAGCCGGCCGGCCCACGCCGGCGCGGCCCACAGGCAGGCGGCCAGGGACAAGACCACGGCTACCGCACGAGGCATGGACCAGGCTCCGCCAGGGGGAAAGAGAAGCGAGGCCATTATAAGGGCAAGTCGCGCACCGGCACAACCGGCGCCGTACAAAGGAGGGTTGCCGGGGAGGCTTTGCCCCAGGGGGCCTAGAAGG
>MTPE01000321.1 GCA_002011835.1 Desulfarculaceae bacterium JdFR-95
GACAGGAACGACGTTCCTGTCACCCCGCGGGGGCGGGGGCTTTTTCGGGCTCATCCGGCAAACGCCGGGATGAAGAAAATCGTGCGCTCGTCTTTGCAAGGAAATGATATGAAAATGGATACCAGACGGATTCATGGCCTCGGTATTCCGGTCGTAGTCCAAGTGAGCTCCATATCATTTCCCTCGCAAAGACGATGAAATATCTCTCATCCCCTATGCTGAGGGACAGGGCCGCAATCCCGAGCCGCCTCCCCCCATTTGCCGGAGGAGCTCTTTTTCTCTTGGCGGCTAGCCGCCGGCGCGCAGGCGGTCCAGCTTGGACTTGAGCGACATCTTGGCCAGGGCCAGTGGCCCCAGCTTTCCCCGGGCGCGGGCCAGGCGCAGGAGGGCCTCCAGGTTGTTGGCGGGTACGGGGCGTTGTTCCTGGGGGGGCTTGCGCTCCAGGCTCAGGGCGCCGGAGGGGCAGGTGGTGACGCACAGGCCGCAGCCGATGCAGCGGCGCGGATCCAGGCGCACGGTGTCGTCCTCCAGGCTGAGCGCGTCCATGGGGCAGCGCTCCAGGCAGGTCTCGCAGGCCACGCACTCCTGTGGGTCCAGGCGGGCGCGGAAAGGGCTGGAGACCAGCTCGCCGGGGTTGGGCTCCTGGCGCAGGATCTGCAGCACGCGGCAGCAGCAGGAGCAGCAGGTGCAGATGAGCACCGCCTTCTGGGAGTTGGAGGGCTGCAGCACCCGGCCGCTCTCCTCGGCCTCGCGGATGATGTCCAGGGCCTCGGCCTGGTCGATGCGCCGGCCCACGCCCATCTGCAGGTAGAAGTCCACCCCCGCGCCGAAGACCAGGCAGGACTCCTCGGGGTGGGAGCAGCCCTTGCCCACCATGCGGTGTTCGCGGCGGCAGATGCAGGGTGCCACCAGCAGGTGCTTCTGCTGGCGCACCAGTTCCTCGGCCCGCTCGTAGTCCATGACCTGGTGTTCGGGGCTCAGGCTCTTTTGCACCGGGATGGTGCGCATCTGGGGAGCCTTTTGCCACAGCTTGGGGTCCACCAGGTGGGGGAGGTACTGGTCGAAGTCGCGGATGAGTCCCTCGTCGAGCTGGTCCACGTGGAACTCCCAGATACCCACCGCGAACTGGGCGGCCAGGTAGTGGGCCTGGCCTTGGTACTCGTAGCGGAAGATGAGCCCTTTGCGGGCCATCTCGTCCAGGCGGCGGCGGGTCTCGTCTTCGCTCAGGCCGGCGCGACGGGCGATGACCTTGGCGGTCTCAGGTATGAGAGTGACCTTGAGGGCCAGCTCGGCCTCCTCGGGGGTGAACAGCCGTTTGAGGATACGCAGCTCTACGCCGCTGTCAGTGGCGGGGAAGCCGGCGGGCAGGTCGTCCAGGTGCTGGCGCAGGCGCTGGTACACGTCGCTGGCCATGGGTATGCCTCCACGTTTGGCGGTGCGGGCGGACCGCGGCGGGGAGTGTAACACGCCTGCAGCGGGGTTCCAAGCGGTAAAGACGGGGGCTCAAGGCTGTTCGGAGGGAGGCGTACTCGGTTTCTGCCCAGGGGCGAAGGTCTCGGCTTGCAGGAAGCCGCTGGCTCCTTCCGTGGGAGCGGCGGGCTGGCCGGGCTGGGGAGGGGTGGGCTCGTGCCCTTGGCGGAAGGCCTCGAAGAAGCCTCCCTCGGCGCCGGGGGGCAGGGGACGGCCGGTGTCCAGGTCCACCTTGGCGAACACCACCCCCGGGGGCACGGGGAAGTCCTGGGGCGGGGTGCCTTGCAGGGCTTGTTGCATGAAGTAGAGCCAGATGGGACCGGCGGCGCGGGCACCGGTCTCGCGCCGGCCCAGGGGGCGGTTGTCGTCCCGGCCCACCCACACCCCGCAGACCAGGCGGGGGGTGAAGCCGATGAACCAGGCGTCGCGCAGGTCGTTGGTGGTGCCGGTCTTGCCCGCCACCGGCCGTCCCAAGGCCTTCATCTTGCGGCCGGTGCCGTGCTCCACCACGCCGCGCAGCAGGTGGGTCATGATGAAGGCGGTCTGGGGGCTGATCACCTGACGCACCTGGGGCCGGGCCTGGTAGATCACCTTGCCGCGGCGGTCCAGCACCTTCTCCACCATGACCGGCTCCACCAGCTTGCCCCCGTTGGCGAACACGGAGTAGGCCCGGGTCAGCTCCAGCAGGCTCAGGCCGCTGGAGCCCAGGGCCAGGGAGAGGTTGGGGGCCAGGGGGCTGGTGAAGCCGAACTTGCGCGCGTAGTCCATGGTGTAGCGTATGCCGAGCTGGGCCAGGAGCTTGACCGTGACCACGTTGCGCGAATGCGCCAGGGCGTTGCGCAGGGTGGTGGGGCCGAAGAAGCGGTTCTCGTAGTTCTTGGGCTTCCACTTCTGTCCCGGGTGGGCGGGGTCGTCGAACACCACCGGTGCGTCCACGATGATACTGGAAGGGGTGAAGCCCAGCACGGGGTGGTCCAGGGCCGCGGCGTAGATGAAGGGTTTGAAGGCCGAGCCGGGTTGGCGGTGGGCCTGGATGGCGCGGTTGTACTGGCTCTGGGCGAAGTCGCGGCCACCGATGAGCACCCGCACCTTGCCGGTGTGGGCCTCCAGGCAGAGCAGGGCGGCCTGGGCCGCGGGGGGCTGGACCACCTCCAGCCGCCAGGCGCGGCTGGGGGCGTGGTAGGCCACCAGGCGCACGCGGATCACGTCGCCGGGTTTGAGTACCGGCCCGCCGCCGCGGCGTACCCACTCCAGGGCCTGAGGGGTGAGCCGTCCCCGGGCGCTGCCCAGGCGCAGCCACCAGCCGCCTTCGCCGTCCGGGGCGGTGACCACGGCCTCGGTCTCCTGGCCGGGGCGGAAGCTGCCCCGGGATACGGGGCGCCGGCGGATGGCCCGCAGTTGCTCGGCCGACACCCGTGCCACCGGCCCGCGGAAGCCGTGGCGCCGGTTCAGCTCCTCCAGTCCCCGGCGGATGGCCTCCTGGCCGTAGGCGGTGAGGCGGGGGTCACAGGCGGTATAGACCGTCAGCCCTCCTTCGTAGAGCATGGTGGTGCCGAAGCGCTCCTCCAGCCACTGGCGCACGGTTTCGGTGTAGTAGGGGGCCTTGACCTTGGCCGGGCGGTGCAGGCGCACCTCCATGGGTTGTTCCAGGGCGGCCTGGGCCTGGGCGGGGCTGATGTGGCCGTCGGCCAGCATGCGCTTGA